>JANXPK010000473.1 GCA_025357355.1 Rhodobacterales bacterium | reverse complement strand
CAAAGCCGTTTTGGCCTGCGCCTGCATGCCCTGATGGTGGCACGTGCCCGGCGTCAAACTCAGTATGACGCGGGCCGTCTGCCCAATTATCGCGACGAGACCACCGACATCCGCCGCGGCATCTGGCAGGCCGATCCGATTCCGCAAACCCTGTTTGACCGCCGTGTCGAAATCGCGGGCCCGGTGGAGCGTCCGGCGATGATTGCGGCCTTGAACTCCGGCGCGAATGTCTACGTCGCCGATTTCGAGGACAGCACCTCGCCCAGCTTTGGTAACATCATCGCGGGCCATGCCAATCTTCTCGACCACCGCGATGGCCAACTTGAGGTTGACGATGCCACCGGCCCTCTGCGCCTGTATGCCAAACCAGCGGTGCTCATGGTCCGCCCGCGCGGCCTGCATCTGCAAGAGGCCAACGTCCTCATCGGTGCCCAGCCGGTTTCTGCCGCCCTTTTCGACTTTGGCCTGACTGCCTTTCACTGCGGCCGGGCATTGGCCGCGGTCGGGCAAGGCCCGTTCTACTACTTGCCCAAACTGGAATCGCTGGAAGAGGCGCGGTTCTGGAACGAGGTGTTCCTGTATACGCAGGACCGCATCGGCCTGCCGCGCGGCACGATCAAGGCCACCGTGCTGATCGAAACCCTGACCGCCGCCTTCGAGATGGACGAGATCGTCTGGGAATTGCGCGAGCATGTCGCGGGCCTGAACTGCGGGCGCTGGGACTATGTGTTCAGCTATATCAAGACCCTGCGCAACCATGTGGCTTACGTGCTGCCCGACCGTGCCGATCTGGTGATGGATGGCGGGTTTCTGGCGGCCTACGGCGCACGTGTGGTCAAGGTCGGCCACCGGCGCGGCATCCATGCCATCGGCGGCATGGCCGCTCAGGTGCCGATGTCGGATGATCCTGCCGCCAACGCGGTGGCGCTGGCCCAGGCGCGCGAGGAACAGCTGCGCGAGGTGCAGATGGGCAATGACGGCACGTTTGTCGCCATGCCGGAACTGGTTCCGGTCGCCCGGGCGGTCTTTGACGAGGAAATGGCGGGCCTGAACCAGATCCGTCTGCCCCGGCAATACTATCGGATCGAACCCGAGATGCTGCTGCGCCCGCACAAGGGCCGGATCACCGAAGCCGGGGTCAGAGGTAACATAAACGTCGCCATCACCTATCTTGCAGGATGGCTGTCCGGCAAGGGTGCCGTGCCGATCAACAACCTGATGGAAGATGCCTCGACCGTCGAAATTTGCCGGGCGCAGGTCTGGCAATGGCTGCATCACGGCGCCGAGGTTGAACTGACCGATGGTGGCAAGCGGCGGCTCGATGCGGACTGGCTCGGCGAACTGGTGCAGGCCGAGATCGTGGCGACGCTGGATCGGCTGGGTCCGAACGGCTTTCACCGCGGCCATTTTGCTGCCGCCTCGCGCATCTTCCTCGATGCCGTCACTGCCACGCAGCTGCCCGATTTCATCACCGTTCAGGCCTACGCGCTGCTGAACGCGCTCGACTGACACTTGACCCAAAGGACCATGATCATGACCAAGACCTATGCCGCCCTGCACGCCGAAGTCGCGGCGCGATACCCTTCAGGCCAGACGGCTGCCGGGATCACGGTGGACGACATCGTGCAACTGAAGCTGCAAAACAGCTTTGACAGCCATCTCGACATCGCCCGCGCCATGGCACGGGTCATGCGCGCCGATATGTCGGCGTATGACGCAGATCACTCCAAGTTCACCCAGTCGCTGGGCTGCTGGTCGGGCTTTCACGCCCAGCAGATGATCAAGTCGGTCAAGCGGCTGCGTGGCACCACCAAGGGGGCTTACGTGTATCTGTCGGGCTGGATGGTGGCGGGGCTCAGGAACCGCTGGGGTCATCTGCCCGATCAGTCGATGCATGAAAAGACCGCCGTCGCGGACCTGATTCAGGAGATTTACACCTCGCTGCGGCAGACCGATGAAGTGGCGATGAACGACCTGTTCAAGGCGCTCGA
>JANXPK010000270.1 GCA_025357355.1 Rhodobacterales bacterium | reverse complement strand
GCAGAGGTCGAAAGCAACACGGTCGAGGTCTATGTCTCGCGCCTGCGCAAGAAGCTGGGGGCGGCGTTCATCACCACCGTTCGCGGATTGGGTTATCAGATAGTGGAAACCGGGGGCTGAAATGTCGATCACGCTGCGCCTCATCCTGGGCCTGTCACTGCTCATGGTGCTGTTCTGGGGCGCTACGGCCTTTGTGACCCGCAACGTCTTTGTCGAGGAGATCGACGAGGTCGTGACCGGCGACATGGCAGCGACGGCGCGACGCCTGATGCCGCTGGTCCTTGAAACCCTGGCCAGCAAGCAGTCCCCGGACGGGGCCGACGGCGGAGAAGTTCACGAGCTTGCCGAGTTCGATGAGGGTTATCAGGTTGATACCAAGGGATTTCTGGCTTTTCAGGTGCGCGATGCGTCCGGCCAGACGATCATTGCCACCGGGGATGCGGATGATCTGGGTCCGGCGCAGCCGCCCCAGCCCGGCTATGTGCATGCGCACGACAAGCTGTCCTACACCGTCATCGACCGGGTCACCGGCGTCAGCCTGACGCTGGTCGAGCCGGACAATCACCGTGCCGATGCCATCGGCGAGGCGACCAAAGCCCTGTTGTGGCCGCTCGCCTATCTGGTGCCGCTCTTGGCGCTGGCGATCTGGCTTTTGACCCGGTTCTCGCTGGCGCCGGTGCTGGGCCTGAGCCAGCAGATCGCTGATCGGGGAGGCAACAACCTGCAACCCCTGGACAGCAAGGGTCAGCCCGCCGAACTGCGCCCGATCGGTGCGGCTTTGGACCGGCTGATGGAACGGTTGCGGCAAGCCTTGGATGCCGAGCGGGTGTTTGCCGCCAATTCCGCACACGAGTTGCGCACGCCGATTGCAGGCGCCTTGGCGCAGGTGCAGCGGCTCAAGGCCGAACTGGGCGACGCCAAGGGTGCCGAACGGGTGGCAGAGGTCGAAGCGCGTCTGAAGGCGCTGGTCGATTTTACTGAAAAGCTGTTGCAACTGAGCCGGGCCGAGGCTGGGCTGGGGGCGCAGGGCGAGCGGGTGAACATGACGCCGATTCTGGCGGCGGTGGTGGGAGAGTTCACCGGCCGGATGACCGATCCGGTCACCATTTCAGTGGACAACCAGTTGGGTCAGGACCTGATGGTGGCGATGGATGCCGATGCCTTTGCCATCTGCCTGCGCAATCTGCTGCAGAACGCGGTGCTGCATGGACAAAAGGGCAGGCCGGTGCGGGTGATCGTCGGGCAGGACTGGACGGTGCGGGTGGTCAACGATGGCGCTGTGGTGCCGCCCGAGGGTCTGGCGGGCTTGAGCGGTCGCTACGTCCGTGGCGAGACGGCGTCGGGCGGATCGGGCTTGGGTCTGTCGATTGTGACGACCATCCTCAAGCAAAGCGAGGGGACGCTTGTGCTGTCCTCACCCGCGCCGGGGCAAGAGTCGGGGTTCGAGGCCAAGATGGTGTTGCCATAGGGGGGACGGAATGAAACCGGACGTGCTGCAGATGGGGGCCTATCCGGATTGGGACATGGGGCCGCTGGAAGCGCGGTTTGTGTTGCACAAGCTGCACGAGGCCCGCGATCCGGCTGCGTTTCTGTCCGAGGTCGGGCCAAAGGTGCGGGCGATTGCGACGCGGGGCGATCTGGGGGCCTCTGCCGCCATAATCGCCGCCTGTCCGCTTCTGGAGTTGATCGCGGTGAACGGTGTCGGGTATGACGCCGTCAACCTGGACGCGGCACGCGCGCGCGGCATCCGGGTGACCAACACGCCCGGTGTGCTGGACGGCGAATGCGCCGATCTGGCGGTGGGGATGATGATCGCGCTGGCCCGTGGCATGGTGGGGGGCGAGGCTTGGGCCAGGGGTGGTGACTGGGCGCGCAAGGGACCCTATCCGTTGCAGCGCCGGGTCTGGGGGCAGCGGGCGGGCATTCTGGGGCTGGGCCGGATCGGGATGGAGCTCGGCCGTCGGTTGCAGGGTTTTGGCATGCAGATCAGCTATTTGACGCGCAGCCCAAAGCCTGTTCCCTGGGCTTTTGTCGCCGATCCGGTAGAATTGGCATGGGGATCGGATTTCCTGTTTGTCACCGCCCTTGCCAATGCCTCGACCCGGCACATCGTCAACGCGAGGGTGTTGGCGGCCTTGGGGCAGGGGATGTTGATCAACATCAGCCGGGCACAAAATGTGGACGAATTGGCGCTGCTCGACGCGCTGGAGGCCGGGCGGATCGGCGGCGCGGCGCTGGATGTGTTCGAGGGCGAGCCTGCGATCAACCCGCGCTTTGCTGCATTGGGGAATGTGCTTTTGCAGCCGCATGTCGGTTCGGCCACGGTCGAGACGCGGGTGGCGATGGGCAAGCTGATGCTGGACAATCTGGTGGCGCATTTCGAGGGGCGGGCACTGGTGACGGAGGTGGTGTTCTAGGTCGGATTTCGTTCTTTCATGTTGTGCCAAGCCCTTGAGTACGTGGTGTTAATTGGTCTGTTTAACGAAAGATGAACGACCTACAAACCGCCTACATTACCTCTACATTGCATCTACACCAGAGGTGAGAGTGCTGTCTTTCTTCTGCCGTTAACCATGACTGCGCGAATCACCGGGGCGGAATGACCCATGATGGGGTCGCGCGACGGCGGCGCACCGATGACCGGTGCCGACATGCATCGTCGCAACCGGCGCCATCAGAGGGCAGGGCCCGACCGCCGGGTGGGCATCCATCGGTTACGGTCCAAGCATTATGGTGCTGGTCTCCAGCCGCCAAGGCCGGTGACGACGGCTGGAAATGCCCGCGCTGGGGGGCGGTCGGGCATCGCCGGGCGCTGCGCTTGATTCCGGGCCAGAAGAAACAAGGTTTGGGGTGATCTGGAATCATTTCGGTCGGGGATTGGCGCGTTCGGGCGTATGCGGTACGCCGGAGCGTCCAGCTCTGGCCGCAAAGACCAGCCACGGGTGGCGAAAACTGCCAGAGGTCGAACATGCGTTTGTCCCGGATGATTGCGCTTGTCGTGCTGCTGACGGCTCCGTCAGTTGCCCATGCCGATGCGGCGGTGGACGGCTTGCGGGGACTGGTGCTGGCGGGGGATCCGGCCACCGTCAAACGGGCGTTGTAGGCGGCGGAGGCGCTGGATCTGGCGGCCATGGACGAGCCGAACCGGGAGCGGAAGCTGTTTGCACTCTTTCAGGAAACGATCCGTGGGTTCACGACTTTCTCGACCAGTGGCTGGTGAGCGACCCGGGCTCGGCCTTGGCCGGCACAGCGGAGGGCTGACATTTGCGGGCGCTGGCCAGGAACAACCGAGGTGAGGCCTATGCACGCAACCTGTACCCCGCGGCCATGCGGACCTTTCAGGGCGATCTTGCAACAGCCCTTGATCTGGTGACGCAAGCAATTGCCGCCGACCCAAATCTTGTCTCGGCCTCTGACCTGTTCCTGTTGACGGCGCCCGAACTGGGCAAGGCCGCGGAGATTGCCGACTCTGTCTGTAAGCAGGACACCAAGGCAAATAAGCGGTGCGCGAGTGAGCGGTTCGTGCGATCTGAAATCGACGCTGTTTTGTTCAGAGTGCTCGCGCGTGGGGCTTGTACAAAAGATGCGACGATGTCGACTGCTGATTTGCCGTTCAGCCCCATGGCCATCGGCGCCGATTGAAGGGCGGTGCAGCAATCGCGCATCCAAGTTAAGACTCTTCACCCCGACGGCTGACCCCTCTATGGTAGCGCTAAACTCTGGGAGGAGATTGCCATGGCGGATGCGCATATCGGGCTGATTGGCTTGGGGACGATGGGGGCGATGCTGGCGCTCAACATCGCGGAGAAGGGCTTTGACATCGCGGTGTGGAACCGCACGACTGCGGTGACGCATCAGTTCAAGGCGGGGGCCGGGGTGTTGGCGGACCGGATTGTGCCGACCGATACGCTGGCGGATTTTGTCGCCGCGATCAGGCCGCCGCGGTCGATCATCCTGATGGTGCCGGCGGGGCCAGTGGTGGATGACCAGATTGCGGCGCTGCGGCCGCTCTTGGGGCCGGATGATTTGATCATCGACGCGGGCAACGCCAATTTCCATGACACCAACCGGCGCTCGGCGGCGGCACAGGGCTATCATTTCCTTGGCATGGGCGTGTCAGGCGGGGAGGAGGGGGCACGGCATGGGCCGTCGATCATGGGCGGCGGCGAGAAGGCGGATTGGGACCGCGTGGCGCCGGTGCTGGAGGCAATCTCGGCCAAATATCAGGGCACACCTTGCGCCACCTGGATGGGCAAGGGCGGGGCGGGGCATTTCGTCAAGGCGGTCCACAACGGCATCGAATATGCCGACATGCAGATGATCGCCGAGATTTATGGCGTGATGCGCGATGGCATGGGGCTGGGCGCGGCGGCGATTGGCGAGGTATTCGACGGCTGGAACCAGGGGCCGCTGCAAA
>JANXPK010000189.1 GCA_025357355.1 Rhodobacterales bacterium | reverse complement strand
CGATGCACGGCCACGCCGTGAACCGAGGCGAGTTCGGCCACGATCTCGTCCAGCGTCAGGTCGCCCTTGACCGCCAGCCTGACGCGCACCCAACCGGCGTAGGGGGCCAGCTTGCCCTCGGCATGATTGCCCTGTTCTCGGGGGACAAGGCCACCGCTTTCGCGCTTCAGGATCACCATGTCATTGACGAACTTGGGCGAAACCCGGAAGTGCCGCGCCGCCTCTCGGTGCCCATGCCCTTCCTCCACGAATGCGACAACACGGCTGCGCAGCTCCATAGGATGTGACTTGCCCATCGCGTCCCCCTAAATCTGGTCAGGAGCAGGGAATCACAGATCAAGCCTCATGGGAATCCCGAATCTGCGCGCAAGCGACATGCTCTAACTGCCATCAATCTGGTGACTCGCCATGATGCACCTTCGAAAATCAACGGGGTTCCCGTGCGCAAGATGGTAAGGACGTAGTTGGCAACTTCGCTCTCCTGGAAAAGACCAGCCTTCGCCATTTCGCTGCGGTGTTCTGCCCAGATGTGCTTCGCCCCGAAACCACGGTTTGGACCCAAGTGCTTGCCAACAAACAGGAATGCGTCAGCATCCGGACAAATGACGCCATCAAGTCGCAAAGCCGGGAGCCGTCCAAAAATCATTGTTCCGGTGAAAGGGTTGGCCAGAGGGACCATTGACATCATCTTTTACATTTCTGCACGGTTCAGGTGAACGGATGCAATGACTCAGAAACCCAAACCGCGCAACACGACTTCACTGAAGTTTTCGAAACTTCTCCCCGACAGCTTCCCTGCCACTTCTTTCGCCCACTGATTCACACCCTTCACCGCTTTCCCAATCCTTCCGCGGCTTTCCGGACACCCCTCCTCCGCATCGAGGAACGCCCCGCGACGTCCGTTTAGCTCATCACAGCGCTCATTGGCTCGCTCCAGCCCCGCAAAGCCTCACCCCCCCGTCCCCGCCAGCAACCCCGCCTCCTCCCGTGCCACCTCCGCCAGAAAGTCGACCACCGCCCGGACCCGGGCAACCTGGGCATGGCTGGGGTGGAACACCAGCCACACCCCCCTGGTGCTGACCAGACCGGGGCTCAGCCGCCGCAACCCCGGTTCGGCCGCCGCCAGAAAGCACGGCACCATCGCGATGCCCATCCCGACCACCGCCGCCCGGATGATCGCGCTGATCGAATTGCCGCGGAACGCCAGATGCGCGGTCTTGCCATGCGCCTCCAGCCACTGCGCCCCGGGCGAGCCCTTGAGGCTGTCGTCAAAGCCAACCACCTCATGGCCCGAAAGGTCGGTCGGCGGCACCGGCACGCCACGCCGCGCGATATAGGCGTCGGACGCGTACAGCGATCACCCGGCATCGCCGATCCGGCGGCAGATCAGCTCGGGCTGGCTGGTCGCCGTCATCCGCACAGCGATGTCAGCCTCGCCGCGCATCAGGTCGAACACCCGGTTGCCGCTGAGAATCTCGACCTCCAGCGCCGGATGCCGGGCCTGCAGCGCCGGCAAGTGGCGCACCAGGTAATCGGTGAACGCCTCCGAGGCCGTGACCCGCACTTTGCCCGCGACCTCGGCGTCGCCGTGGCCGACTTGCTGCTGCAAGGTCACCAGACTGACCTCGGCGGCCTCTGCCAAGGGCAGGATGGCGGTGGCATGGGCGGTGGGCGTGATCCCCTCCGGCGTCCGGATGAACAGCACCGCCCCCAGCGCCCGCTCCAGATCCGCCAGCCGCCGCCCCACAGTGGTATGCCGCACCCCCAGCACCCGGGCGGCGCCGCTGGTCGACCCGGCCCGATAGGCGGCAAGGAAATACCTGACATCGTCCCAATCCATGCTGTGCATTCTAGCACAGCCCCGGCACGAAGATTGCGAATTTATCGGCGGACACCGGGGGCGCAAACTGTCTGCATCGCACCGCAACCGCAAAGGCCAACACCATGAACACGATGACCGCCCAACTCACCGCGCCGACCCTCCCCCTCATCGCCCTCGCCCAAGGCGAAGGCATGCGCCTGCAATCCGGGCCGGGCCGCGATCTGATCTTCAAGCTGACCGGCGAGCAGACAAAGGGTGCCTTTGACTATTTCGTGGTAGAGGTCGCCCCGCACGGCGGCCCGCCGCTGCATTTTCACCATAACCAGGACGAAACCATCCAGGTGCTGAAGGGCCGCTACAAGGTTCGCATCGGCGACGCCATCACCGTGCTTGAAGAAGGCGGCTTTGCCTACTTGCCCGCCGCCGTGCCGCATGCGTTCTTGAACCTGACCGATGCCCCCGGCGAGGTGCTGATCGTCTATGTTCCTGGTGGCGGCCACCATTTCTATGCCGAACTGGGCCCGCTCGCCCGCGCCGAACACCCCGACCGCGCCGCCATCGCCGCCTGCTTTACCCGCCATGGCATGACCTTGCTCGGCGGCCCGCTCAGCCCGGATTGATCCCGACGCAAAGGCAAAGCGCACGGTCCGGTTCCGTAGGGACTGACCTGATCCTCGTTCCGATTTTCAAATCGCCCTGACCACCGGGCCACGGTCACTCGCCGGGCCTGCCGGATTTCCGGCCCACCGGGGATGACAAGGCGTCTCGGCGACCTATACTACTCAATAGGAAGTGATTGTGGGGGCAATGTCTTTACCGGCGGGCACGCAAGCCAAAATCCATGGCTGGACCTGGGTTGCCCCTGCCTTGGGGGTGCTGATCATCATTCGGAAATATGCCGGCGTGCTGGCGGCCAGTTCCGCCGTCCTGCTGGCCCCCGCCGTGGTCCTGATCGGCTTCACCGTCTTTGCCGCGGTCCATCATGCCGATGTTCTGGCCATCCGCGTGGGCGAACCCTTCGGCTCGATTCTGCTGGCGCTGGCGATCACGGTCATGGGGGTTGCCGTCATCCTTTCGGTCACGGCGGCCGGTTCCGACGGGGCCGATGCCGTCGCTCGCGACACCGTCTATGCCGCCGTCATGATCGTGCTGAATGGCGTGGTCGGCCTGTGTCTGGTGGTTGGTGGTCTGAAACATTACGAGCAGGGTTTCAACACCGATGGTGCTGCGGCAATCCTCAGCGTCATTGTCACCACCGCGACGATCACGCCGATGCTGCCGAATTTCACCATAACGACCATGGGCCCCTCTGATGCGCCGGTGCAACTGGCCTTCGTCGGGGTGGTGTCGCTGATCTTGTATGTCCTGTTCCTGTTCGTACAGACCTCGCGGCACAAGGCCTATTTCCTGTTCGACGAAGCCGGGGTCTATGCCCATGAAAAGCCAGGGCCCGGCGTGACGGCCTTCAGTGCCGCGCTGTTGATTGTCAGCCTTGTCGTGGTGATCCTTTTGGCCAGGGTGCTGACGCCGACTGTGGAAAACGCGGTGTTCGGGGCCGGTCTGCCGGTGTCTTTCGTCGGCGTGATCATCGCCATGTTGATCCTGCTGCCGGAAACCGGTGCCGCCTTGCGGTTTGCCGCGAGCAACCGGCTGCAAAGCAGCTTGAACCCCGCCCTCGGTTCGGCGCTGGCCAGCAGCGGCGTTGCTTTTGGGTCACCCATTGGCGCTGGGCCTCAGCCCCGAGGGCATGACGTTGCTGATCCTGACGATGTTCACCAGTTCGCTGACCCTTGCCACGGGTCAAACGACTGTGCTGCAAGGCGCGATCCAACTGGTGATCTTCGGCGCCTTCCTGGTGCTGTCGGCTATTCCCTAAGGCTTGTGCCGAACCTGGGGCCGGTCCAAAAGACGCGATCCTGCCTACTTCCCACTGTAGACCCTTTGTAGGCCGAATGTAGGTGCTTTGTAGGCCGCTCACCCCCCGTTAACACTCGCCGCCCGCCCAGCCCACCGCCCTGTCGCCAGACAGGCCGTCAGCAGATACCCCCCCGTCGGTGCCTCCCAGTCCAACATCTCGCCGCAAACGAACACGCCGGGTAGCGCCTTCAACTCCAACCCACTGGTAACGCTGGCGAAACTGACCCCTCCAGAGACGGAGATCGCCTCGTCCAAGGGCAGCGGCCCCTGGCGCCGCACGGGCAAGGCCTTGGCCGCCTTCAAAGGGTCCATCCCCCGCCCGAACTCCAGCGTCAACGCCAAAGCCACCGGCGATAAACCCAGCTTTCTCAACCGGTTGGCAAATGTCTCCCCCGGTTTCATCCGCTCCAGCCTGTCGCGCAACTTGTGCTCGGACACCTCTGGCAGAAAGTCCAGCGTCAGCGGCGCCCCCTCACGCATGTCCCGCGACACCGCATAGATCCCGCCGCCCTCCAACCCTTTGGACGATATGACAAACTCCCCCAACTCCCGCCGCCGCCCGACACACAGGGCAGCCCCTTTCACCGGCTGCCCATGGAATTTCGCCATATAGGGCGTCCAATCCACCGCGAACCCCATATTCGCCGGCCCAAACCTCTGAATCTCCACACCTTTCTCTGACAACCAAGGCACCCAGGCCCCGTCCGAGCCCAGCCGCGCCCATGACGCCCCGCCCAGCGCAAAAACTGTAACCTTCGGCCGCCAAACCTCCACCGAATCAACGGTTTGGAACGAAAATCCACCCTCCGCAAAACCCGTCCACCGCCACCGGCTCCGCAGTTCAACCCCCGCCGAGCCCAACCGCAAAAGCCATGCCCGCAACAAAGGCGACGCTTTCATTGCCTTGGGAAACACCCGGCCGCTTGAACCGGTGAAAACCTCTTGCCCCAGCCCCCGGCACCAGTCCATGACCTGCGATGGCCCGAAATCCCGCAACATCGGGACCAAAGGATCACACCCGTAAACCTTTAGAAACGCTTGGAAATCCTGATCTTTGGTCAGGTTGAGCCCGCTTTTCCCCGCCATCAGGAACTTGCGGGCAGGCGAGGCTTTCGCCTCACAAACCACCACCCGCCGCCCAGCCTTTGCCAGCTCTTCCGCCGCCATCAAACCGGCAGGACCCGCCCCGATGACCAGCGCGTCAACCTCTTGAACGTCTTTCATGACAGCGCGGCTCCTCCGGGACTTGGGCACAAGAGCCTGTCTTATGCCCAATCCCCACCTCAAGCCAGCCGCCGCACCTTGCCACCCTCGCCAAGACCGACAGAACCACCGAATTCGGGCTTGACTAGGCTGATGCGGCCCTGCCGCTCTTCACATGCACCACGCGCTGCGGATAGGGCATCTCGATCCCGGCGTCTTTCAGCGCGTTCCAGATCGCAAACATCACCGGGCTCATATACTTGTTCTTGCCGCCATCCACCCCCGACACCCAGAATTCCACTGAAAAATCAACGGCGCTTTCGCCAAAGGCCTTGAGGTCGCATTCCGGTCCTTCCGGCTCTTGCAATACAAACGGCAATGCGGAAACAGCCTTTTCGACGATCCCGGGCACCATGTTCATGTCGGTATCATAGCTGACCGAGAAGGCCGCTTCATAGCGGTTGGGCGACGCCTGGCTCGAATAGTTCACCACGCGCGTAGTAATGAAATGATCGTTCGGCACCATGATCATGCGGCCGTCAAAGGTTTCCAGAATGCAGGCCCGTGCGGTCATCTTGACAATCGTGCCCTTTTCACCGCCATCAAGCTCCACATAGTCGCCAACGGTGGTTTCTCCCTCGATCAGCAAGATGATCCCGGACACGAAATTGGCGGCAATCTGTTGCAACCCCAGCCCAATACCCACGCCCAGTGCACCGCCCAGAACGGCCACCGCAGTCAGGTCGATCCCCATGATCGACATCAACAGCAGGAACGCTGCGCCAAAGATTGCAAGTTCCGCCGCCTTGACCGCCAATTCCCGCGTCGCAGGCCGCAACTCCGGCTGTTTCTTGATGTAATCCGCACTTTGCCGGTTCGACCATGTCCCCATCCAGAACAGCAGCGACCCCGCGATCGCACCCCGGATCAGCGACAGGATCGAAAACCGGATGTTGCCCAGATCGACCACCGTCTCATCAAGCCTGACCGTTATGTCATCCAGAATCCCCAGCGCATACAGCGCGGCCAAAGGCAGCAGGATGATGCGGCCCAAGAGGTTCAGG
>JANXPK010000161.1 GCA_025357355.1 Rhodobacterales bacterium | reverse complement strand
GTAGACCCACCGGGCGACGGTGGCGATCGCCCAGCGGGGGACCAGCACCGACACGAAGCTGCACGAGCGGACCAGAAAATACCGGTTCTCGGCAGTATAGAAGCGCGGCCAGTCCCAGACCGTGTTGGGCGTGTTCATCTCGCACCAGCTGCCATCGATCCAGCGGACGGCCGAACAGGCAAAGCTGGGCCGGCACTGGGTGGTGGCTTCGAACCGGGCCAGCCCCTCGACCAGCCTGGCTACGGCGTCAGGGGCGGGATAGGCATCGTCGTCGCTGATCCAGATCAGATCGAACCCGTCGGCATAGGCGGCTTTCATGCCGACATTGAACCCGCCGGCGCCCCCGAGATTCCGCGGCATGTGCAGATAGAAGATCCGGTCATCGCCACGACCCTGCACCACGGCGCGGGTGCCATCGGTCGAGGCATTGTCGACGACATAGATCCGCGCGGGCCGGCAGGTCTGGGCGTCAAGCGCATTCAGGACCTTGGCCAGCTTTTCGGCGCGGTTGTAGGTCACAACCACCGCCGCCAGGGCCCGGGCTTGGGTTATCGGCGCCTGCGTCATGGTCCGCAAGCCCCTTTCATGATCTGGCGGTAAAGGGCTGTCAGCACTTCTTTGGCCGTCGGATCCTCGCGCAGACTGCGATAGCGGCCGACAAGTTCGGTCGTGCTGGAGTGCAGCAGGGCCGGATCGGTCATCAGACGGACAATCAGGGCCGCACTTGCCCGCACGCAGGCCAGGGGCGAGGTCGGCACCATCAGCGCATCCGGCATCAGTTCCTTCTGGCCACCGACATCGGTCGAGATCGGAATGGCCCCGTGCCGGATCGCCTCGTAGCAGACAAGCGCGAGACCCTCATTGCTGGACGGCAACAGCAGGAAATCAGCCTGGGCCAGAATGGCCTGCACATCGGCATCGGCCGGGTGCAGCGTGACCATGGCATCCAGCCCCGACCGCGTGATCATGCGCCGCACGATGTCGAGATAGGCGCCGGTGCCCACCATGTCGAGATGCAGGGTGACCCCGTGCTGGCGGGCCCAGCCGCGCAACCGGCGCAGGATCGCCACCACCAGAGGCGCGCGTTTCTGGTGCACCATGCGGCCAACAAAGGCCAGTCGGCAGGTCTTTTGGCCCGATTTGAGGTTGAAGACCGGCGCGGGCAGATCGGCCGGAAACTCCACCGCATCAAACATGCGCCCCAGCCTGACCTTTTGCGAAACGCCGAAGTGATCGAGATAGAACGACACCAGCTCCTGGCTGATCACATGGTGATAGTCGATGTAATTGGTCCAGACGCCGGAAGTTCTGGGAAAGCCACCATTGGAATATTCCACGATATGGGTGCTGTCGATGACGGTCAGATCGGGGTATTTCCCCTTCAGTTTCTGCAGATTGTCGTAAAGCCGGGTATTGTGGTGAATGTGGATGGCCCGCACGTTTTCACGGGCGACCAGGGTATCGATGAAGTCGCCCCACAGCCGCAGCGGCAGATAGGCATCGACGCGGATGAACTCGATATCCGGGTCGGCGGGCAGCTTGGCGGCCAGGTTATGGGCATCGGCGCGTTCGGCCACGACCAGCACCCGGAACCCGACGGCGCGGGCCCAGATCACGGTGTCGAACGCCAGCTTTTCGGCCCCGCCCAGTTCCAGCCAGTGAAAGCCCATCACGATCGCCGGCGGTTTGCCGAGGTCCCGGACATCGGGCACCGATCCCGGCTGCGGCCAGTTCTCGCGGGACAGCCGCGAGAACTGATGCACGATCGGTCGCTGCCGCAGCATGCGCTGCTCCAGATGGTACTTGGCTTGCTCGAACAGCACCGGCGAGGCCCACAGCACCAGGCGCGCCGCCCTCTGGTTGAGGACCGGCCAGGTTCTGATGCCGTTGCTCACATCGGCCCTGGGCGGCTGCGGGATGCCCGCCACGACCGTGATCCGGGTTGTGGCCCCGGCGGGATTTTCCATCACGCAGGTGCCGATATGATTTGCGCCGATTTCGGCGCTGATATCGGGCCAGGGCTCAGACCCCGCCGCCCCCGCAGTCTCTGGCCCGCTTTCGCGCCAATCAAGGATGACCTGATCGGGATCGCCACCGAAACCGTCGCGAGCCCCAAGAATATACCGCAAGGAGGCCGCAGGATACAGCAGGCTGTAAATGCGATGAATTGCCTTGAGCTGCCCGGTATAATAAGCCGCGTTTTCCAAAAACCCGACGGGCATCGAATGCGAGAAGGCAACGAGACTGTTGGCGCCTGGAACTTCCGTCCCAGGCTCGGAACGATCGTCGTTATGCATTGCTTTTCCCACGATCCCGCTTTGCTCTGGCACGAAGCGGGCGGCCCCGACTGAACGGCTGTGGATTACGACATAACGCTAGCGCTCGCAATTTGATTCTGGCACGGCCCTGGCCCTTTCCGCATCGCCGCGATGTGCGGCACCGGGCAACCGGACGAGGGGCCGGACGGGGGCTCGCCCGGGATCGAACCGCAGAGATCGGCCGGGGACCCGGGCCCGCCACGGGCTTGGCTTGCGCCCCTTGGTTGACCGGCCTATACTCGGCCTGCAAAGATCGGACCAGTTCAGGCCCTTTCGCTAACCATTTGACCTTGCAGGATGATCATGCCCGAAGAAACCAGCAATCCCACTCAAGACGCTCTGGCAGGCGATGCCAAAGGCAAAAACAAGGCCGCCAATGTTGCGGTTGCGCGTGCGCTTGCCCGGTTCTTGTGGCTACCCCAGTTCAGGGCCGCCAATCCCGAAATGGGCAATGCCGACATTGCCGCCACCTGGAAGACGCTGCGGCAGGAACAGACCAAGCCCGTGGCCCATGCGCTGCGGATATTGGAGCGGCGCGGCTACAGCTTCACCGCACCGGCAGGCGTGGATGGCGAAGAGGCCGACACCGCGGCAGGCACCGCAGCGGACGACGACGCGAATTCCTGAGCCGCGACTGCTGGGTCACGACGGCTGGGCCCCGACGGCGGAGTTCTGACAGTTTGCACCCCAACCCGCCGGGCTGGGGTGCCTTGCGTTTCGGGTCGGATCAAGCCCAGGCTTGCGGGCTTGCGGGCGTTACGATCCCGCCCCGAGACGCTGCTGCAAACCCTTGA
>JANXPK010000128.1 GCA_025357355.1 Rhodobacterales bacterium | reverse complement strand
ATTGGGTCGAGTTGCCATGGTGAGGAAGGGGAGGCGCCTGCCTGGGGTGGGCGCTGAAGGCGCCAGCCCGGGGGGCGGGCAGGCGCCTCCCCGACAGGCTTTGGCCTATCGGGGAAGAGAAGAAAGGCAGAAGATGCAAGTTCAGACTCCATACCCTTGGCCGGGCAGTGATGCCCTTAAGGGACATCGTGCTCTAAGAAGGCCAGGGCGAACCGCGTTCATCCGTTTTGGGGCGGCGACTGTGCCGCGCGTCGATCAATTGTCCCATCCCGGTCAGCCCCGCGCATCCGATTCGCAGGTTATGGTTAACGCAAGCTCGAGCCCGAAAACCCCGCATCGACTGTAGTGGCAATGTAGGCCCGATGTAGGCGGTTTGTAGGTCGTTCATCTTTCGTTAATCGGGCCAGTTAACACTGCGAACCCAAGGGCTTGTCGTCAACGCGACGATGACCAAACCCGCACCGTGACGATCGGACAAACCAGTGCCGACCTACTGCAATTTCACCGCGGCGTAACCAGAGTGTTTGCCGGTCGCGACATCAATGCTTTGGCTGCGCAGGACCACCTTCATGTCCGGGCTCAGATTGATGGTCGTATCAACCACTTCCGTGTCGCCGACATAGGTCTTGCTGGCAATCACCAGTGTCGTGTAGCTGCATTTGCCCAGCTTGACCTCTTCCTCGGCCAGCACATCGCCCGCGATCCGGTAGGCCCGTGCCGGGTCCTTGTCCGAGGTCATTTTTCCAGCCACATCAAAATGATAACCCGGCACCAATGCCGCCAGCTTGGGCAACGGCGTGGTCCACAGATACTCCAGAAACCGATCCGGAAACCTGGTCTGCTTGGGAAAGAGGATCAGATGGGTCTTGCTGACCACATCATTGCCGCCAAGATAGGGTGTCGTATAAGTCACATCTTCGCCATGGCGCTGGATCACCGTAATGGTCTTGCCATTGTCGAAGCTCACCTGTTTGGGCAGTCCTGAAAAGCAGCCGTCCGCCTGCGCGGGCAGGGCGAAGGCCAGCATAACCACCAGAAAACGCAGCCAAATTCCTATCATGCGAACCACCGTACACCCTGTTCTGTGACCACTGCGTCCAGCGGCTGGTCATAACCGTCAATCGGCACCTGCGGCACTTCCTGCGCCGCAAAGGCAAACCCCACCGCCACCACATTATGCCTTGCCCGTAACCCAGCCAAAGTACGGTCATAAAAGCCGCCGCCATAGCCCAGCCGGTAGCCGCGCGCATCAAACGCGAGCAGGGGCACGATCAAGACCGCAGGCTCAACCCAGGCCCCTTCTGCCGGAATGCGCGCGCCGAACGCACCTTCCCGCATCGCCACCCCTGGCCCCCATTCGCGAAACCGCAGCGGCACCCCCGGCCCGATGATCACCGGCACCCCCACCGCGCCCTGATGCACCGCCATCGCAGGCAAAGGGTCGATCTCGGTCCGCATCGGCATGTATCCGGCCAGAATGCGGCCCTGATACGCGCTCAGCACGTCCGCCAGCAGCTCCGCCGCCTGCCCCTGCCCGGCCGCAAAGGCCATCTTGCGCCGCGCAAAGGCCGCACGCCGCGCCTCTGCCTTCAGGTTTGGGGCCGTCACATCGTCCGCCATGTCGCCCCCTCGCACCCTGTAAGTCGCTCACCTGTTCTGCCAGCTTAGCTAAAGCAGTTTCAATCAAACAGGGGGGAAGGCGAAATTTACCTACGGATCAAAGTCCTATAGGCTGTCCCTGCAAACAATCAGGGAATGCCATGGCCGATCTGCTGCTGGGACAGGTGCTGTCGTATACCGCCGACCCGTTTCACGACGGCCCCGCTGCTGCCCGGCATGAGGCCCATGGCGCCGTATTGGTCGATCAAGGCCACATCCGCGATGTCGGCCCGGCCGATCTTTTGCGCAAACGCCACCCGCAAGCCACCGTCACCGACTATGGCCGCGCCCTGATTTCTGCTGGCTTCATCGACGCCCATGTCCACTATCCGCAGACCGCCATCATCGCCTCATGGGGCAAGCGGCTGATCGACTGGCTCAACCTTTACACCTTCCCTGAAGAAATGCGCTTTGCCGACCCCGCCTATGCCGAGCAAATTGCCAACCGCTACCTCGACCTCGCGCTCGCCCATGGCACCACCTCGATGTGCAGCTACGCCACCACCCACCCCGCGTCGGTCGATGCGTTCTTTGCCGCCGCCCGGTCGCGCGGGCTGCGGGCCTGGGCCGGCAAGACCTGCATGGACCGCAACGCCCCTGCTGGCCTGTGCGACACCGCCCGCTCGGCTTATGACGACAGCAAGTGGCTCTTGAACAAATGGCACGGGGTTGACCGCCTCAGCTATGTCATCACCCCGCGCTTTTCGCCAACTTCGACGCCCGAACAACTCGCCGCCCTCGGCGCGCTGTGGTCCGAATACCCCGATTGCCTGATGCAGACCCATCTGTCTGAACAGCTTGACGAAATCGCCTGGGTGCGCGAACTTTTTCCGCAATCGCGCGACTACCTTGATACCTACGAGGCACAGGGCCTTTTGCGAGAGGGTGCGCTCTATGGCCACGCCATCCACCTGACCGCCCGCGAAAAGGACCGCCTTCGCGAAGCCGGGGCCTCGCTGATCCATTGCCCGACCTCCAACACATTCATCGGCTCGGGGCTGTTCGACATGACCCTCGCACAGACCATGCGGGTGGGCCTTGCCACCGACACCGGTGGCGGCTCGTCCTTTTCGATGCTGCATACCATGGCCGCCGCGTATGAGGTCGCCCAGCTGCGCGGACAGGCCCTGCATCCCTCGCAACTGTGGTATCTCGCCACCGTTGGCTCCGCCCGCGCCCTGCACGCCGACGACCGCATCGGCAATATCGCACCGGGGATGGAGGCCGATCTGACCGTGATCGACCTCGCCTCCACACATGCCATCGAGCAGGCAACCCGCCGGGCCGACGACATCTGGCAAGCGATTTTCCCCACCATCATGCTGGGCGACGACCGTGCCATCAAAGCTGTCTGGGTCGGCGGCAAACTACGATAGCCCGCGATTGTTCACCCAATCACCGACCCAAATTCGGCCCCGCCCTCGCCCAATTCATCTTTTCATAAATATCCCACGGGGGTGTGGGGGTGTGAAGCCCCCACGCGACCTCACCTGAGCAGGGCCGACCCGCTTCATGCCAAACCCCTTTCCGGTTTCCAATGATGGGCCGCTTGGCTAGGTTGCCCCTCGGAATCACTCGGGGACAGTCCATGAACTTTACCGCATTCTTTGGGCGACTGGTGGCCATGATCGGCGCGGTGGTGATCCTGTTCAGGCACCGCAGCACCGACGCTCCCGCCATGGGCACCGCTCCCACCATTCCTGCCGCCCGCCCGCAGGGCATTCCCACCCTCAAGATGCCCACCGCCCGTGGCTGGGCCCAAGGCAAGACGCCCACTCCCGCCCCCGGCCTCAAGGTGAATGCCTTTGCCGCCGGGCTCGACCATCCCCGCTCGCTGACCGTCCTGCCCAATGGCGACGTGCTGACCGCTGAGGCGATGTTTGCCCCCGGTGGCATCGCCTCGGTCTTCGACTATGCGATGTATGCCACGATGAAACGCGCCGACGCTGCCGGCCGCAGCCCCAACCGCATCATCCTGTTGCGCGACGCCGATGGCGACGGCGTGGCTGAGGTGCAATCGGTCTACCTGTCCGGCCTTGCCCAGCCCTATGGCACGGCTCTCATCGGCTCGACGTTGTATGTCGGTCAGGTCGATGCCCTGCTCGCCTACGATTACACCGCCGCAGCCACCAGCCAAACTGGCGCCGCGCGCAAACTGGCCAGCTTCAAGTCCGGCGGCCATTGGACCCGCAGCCTGCTTGCCAGCCCTGATGGCTCCAAGCTCTACATCGGCGTCGGCTCCGGCACCAACATCGCCGACACCGGCTTTGAGGCCGAAGTAGGCCGCGCCTGTATTCAGGAGCATGACGTCGCCACCGGCGCCAACCGCATCTTCGCCTCTGGCTTGCGCAATCCGGTTGGCATGGCGTGGGAGCCTGTGACTGGCAAACTTTGGACCGTGGTGAATGAGCGTGATGGGCTGGGCGACGAAACCCCGCCCGACTATCTGACTTCGGTCGCCGATGGCGGCTTTTACGGCTGGCCTCAATGCTACTGGGACCGCATCGTCGATACCCGAGTGCCCCAGGACGCCAAACTGGTCGCAACCGCCCTGACCCCAGACTATGCTCTTGGCGGCCATACGGCCTCCCTTGGCCTGTGCTGGATGCCTGCAGGCACCTTGCCCGGCTTCCCCGATGGCATGGTCATCGGCCAGCACGGCTCGTGGAACCGCAGCGCCCTCAGCGGCTACCGCGTGATTTTAGTGCCGTTCGAGAATGGCCGCCCCGCAGGCCCGCCGCGCGACATCCTGACCGGCTTCCTGTCACCGGACGAAAAGGCCTCATACGGCCGCCCGGTCGGAGTTGGCCTTGCCAAGGATGGCGCGTTGCTGGTCGCCGATGACGTCGGCAACGTGATCTGGCGGGTAACCGGGGCCTGAGCCGTTACAACCCCGCCAGATAGGCCTCGATCTGGCCGAACTGGTGATCCCAGCCGCCCTGCATCCCGGCCCGCGCGCCCTCAAAGGTCGCCTCTTCCACAGTCGTTGCGTTAAACGGCACCCAGGTCACCGCCATCCGCGTCGTCCCATTGCCCAGATCCTCGTAATCGGTCGTCGACAGTATCTCGCGCGGCCAGGTCGGCGCCATTGGATGCGGGGCGATATTGCCATCCTTGTCGGCAAAGCTTTGCACCAGAACCACCTTTTTCATCGGCACAATCTCGCGAAAGGTTTGCGTGCCATACATGATCGCGCCATCCGGGCCCGGCGCGCCATAATGGTGGGTGCCCCCCACGCGGAAATCCAGCTTGGAAAGATAGCCCTCCGGATTATCGGGCGACAGCCATTTGGCCTGATGCTTGGGATCGGTATGGACGGCCCAGACGAGCGCAATCGGGGCCTTGAAAACACGGGATACAGTCAAGGGTGCAGGGGTCATTTTTCGGTTCCTTTGGCTTGAAGTTCGCTGAGGTAGGTTTCAAGTTGGTCCATCTGCTGTTCGGTCACGACGCGGAAATGGTCCATGAAGTCGTTCAGTTCCAAAAGCTTGCCGGGTTCCAGTCGGCACGGGCGGGTCTGCGCCAGACGCCCGCGCGAAATCAGCCCGGCGCGCTCCAGCACCTTGATATGTTTCGATATCGCGGGTTGGCTCAACGTAAAGGGGGCGCCAAGCTCGTTCACCGTCGCGGTACCCGCGGCCAGCCGCAACAGCATGGCCCGCCGGGTCGGATCGGCAAGCGCCGCAAGGGTCAGAGACAGTTGATCGGTCATTTCATTACCATAGAGATATATAGCCACTACTGCATATAAAGATTCAAATACCGCGTCAAGCCCGTTGACGCAGTGTCGCGGATGACAAGCCCAGACCTTCCGGGCATGCTCTACCAACCCGGAGGATCGTGATGCCCTACCCCGCCCTCATGTCACCCATCACTCTCAGCGGCGTCACGCTCAAGAACCGCGTGCTGATGGGCTCGATGCATACCGGCCTTGAAGAGACCGGCGACTGGAC
>JANXPK010000113.1 GCA_025357355.1 Rhodobacterales bacterium | reverse complement strand
GGCACCGGATTTCATCGCCGAGAATGGCAGTTCGGGCACCCTCGCCCATGATCTGGCGCGGGTGGTGGCCGCGGATTTGTCGGGAACCGGGTTGTTCCGCGAGATCGGGGCCGACGCCTATATCAGCAAGGTCACCAGTTTCGACGCGGCCATCGCCTACAACGACTGGCAGGCGATCAACGCGCAGGCGCTGGTGACGGGGTCGGTCGCGGCGACGGGTGACAAGGTGGTGGTCAAGTTCCGGCTTTTTGACATCGTGTCCGGTCAACCCCTGGGGGACGGGTTGCAATTTGCAGGCTCCGCCAAGGCGTGGCGGCGGATGGCGCACAAGGTGGCCGATGCGGTCTACAGCCGGATCACCGGCGAGGGCGGCTATTTCGACAGCCGGGTGGTCTATGTCGCCGAAAGCGGTCCCAAGGACGCGCGGCAAAAGCGGCTGGCTGTGATGGATTATGACGGCGCCAATGTCGCCTACCTGACCGACAGCAGCGCCATCGTGCTGGCGCCGCGCTTTTCGCCGACGGGAGACCGCATCCTGTACACCTCGTATACTTCGGGATTCCCGCGCATCTATCTGATGGATACCGCAACGCTGAAGATCACGCCGCTGGACCAGCAGCCCGGCACCATGACCTTTGCCCCGCGTTTTGCCCCCGATGGCAAGACCGTGGTGTTCAGTCTGGAAAAGGACGGCAATGCCGATCTTTACACGCTGGACCTCGGCAGTGGGGCGCTCAAGCAGTTGACCAACGCCCCCTCGATCGAGACGGCACCCAGCTTCAGCCCGGATGGCAGCCAGATCGTGTTTGAAAGCGACCGCTCGGGCGAGCAGCAGATTTACACCATGCCTGCAGGCGGCGGCGAGCCCACGCGCATTTCCAGCGGCAAGGGCAAGTATGGCACTCCCGTCTGGAGCCCGCGCGGCGATCTGATTGCCTTCACCAAGATCAGCGACGGGCGGTTTCACATCGGGGTCATTCGCACTGATGGCAGCGACGAGCGGCTCTTGACCTCGGCCTTCCTCGACGAAGGGCCGACATGGGCGCCGAACGGTCGGGTGATCATGTTCACCCGCGAAAGCGAGGGGGCGACCGGATCGGCGGCGCTGTGGTCGGTGGATATCTCGGGGCGCAATCCGCATCAGGTGACGACGGAAACCGCCGCCTCGGATCCGGCATGGTCGCCATTGTTGCCTTAAACAGGATGCAGCAGCGTGGGTTAACAGTCTGCGAGGGACCTGTTATGATCGCCGCAATCGAGCCAACAAAAAAGGGAAAACCAATATGACCTCATCGCTTTCCATCCTGAGCAAGGCGGCCTTGATCGTCGCTGCTTTGGGCCTTGCCGCGTGCCAGAATCCCAACCGCTACGGCGCGGGTGCCAACGGTGCGAACGGCGCCAATGGGACCGCAGGCGCGGGCAACGGGGTGAATGGCGGC
This sequence comes from Rhodobacterales bacterium, assembly GCA_025357355.1. GTDB lineage: Bacteria > Pseudomonadota > Alphaproteobacteria > Rhodobacterales > Rhodobacteraceae > Stagnihabitans. The sequence goes on along the minus strand of JANXPK010000113.1, from coordinate 7,703 downwards.
GGTGTCACCACCTCGGGTCTGGGCGATCCGTCCAACCCGGCGTCGGTGGCCTATTTCAACGCCACCGTGGGCGACCGGGTGCATTTCGTGGTGGATCAGTCCACCCTGACCGATGAGGCGCGCGGCATTCTGAACGGGCAGGCGGCGTGGCTGAAGGCCAATCCGGACTATGCCATCATCATCGAAGGCCACGCTGACGAACAGGGCACGCGGGAATACAACATCGCGCTGGGCGCCCGGCGGGCGGATTCGGTCAAGAATTACCTGATCGCGCAAGGCATTGCCGGCGCCCGCATGCAGACGGTGTCCTACGGCAAGGAACGCCCGATTGCGCTGTGCTCTGACGAAAGCTGCTACACGCAGAACCGCCGCGCGGTGACCGTGCTGAGCCTGGGTTCGGGTGCCGGTGCGGCCGCGGCCGCGGCTCCGGGGACCTGATCAGATGCGCTGGCTCTTGCTGATCGCGCTCATGCTGCCCGCCGCCGCCCAGGCTGACGACAAGGCCAAGACCTTGGCCGACGTGAAGGTGGAACTGGCGACGCTGGCGGCGGAATTCACCACGCTGAAGCAAGAGCTCGTCACCACGAGGGCTGCGACCACCGGGGCAGCGGGCGCCGACCCGCTGAAACGGATGGACGCCATCGAAGCCGAATTGACCAAGCTGACCGCCAAGACCGAGGCGGTCCAGCAAAAGCTGGATCAGGTGGTGGCGGACGGCACCAACCGGATTGGCGACATCGAGTTCCGGCTGTGCGAACTGACCAAGGGCTGCGATCCGACCAAGCTGCCGACAACGCCCGATCTGGGCGCCTTGGCTGCGGAAGCGGTGACGACTGGCGCAGCCACCACAACGACGACGGCACCCGCGACGGCGTCTGCAACCACCACAGCGACGACAACTGCGACGACCGCCGCTACTCCAGACATGGCGGTGAACGAGCAAGCTGACTTTGACCGGGCCCAGGCGGTGCTCGACTCCAGTGACTTTCACACCGCCGCGGACCTCTTTGCGACCTATGCCCAGACCTATCCGGGTGGCGCATTAGCGCAAAAGGCGGGTGTGCGGCGCGGCGATGCACTGACCAAGCTGGGCGATACCGCCAAGGCGGCGCGGTCCTATCTCGACGCCTTCTCGGGGGCGCCGCAGGGTACCATGGCGGGCGAGGCGCTGACCAAACTTGGTCAGGCGCTGGGCAAACTGGGCCAGAAACCCGAGGCTTGCGTGACACTGGCCGAGGTTGGCAAGCGGTTTCCGGGCAGCGCCGACGCGACCAACGCGGCGACAGCCATGCAGGGGCTGGGATGTAGTTGAGCGACCTTGCGGCGCGGTTTCTGGCGGGGCTGGGCGCGGAATCCTTTGTTTTGGAAGGACGGACAGGGCAGACCGGGGGAGTTTCACACCCCCCCGGACCCCTCGGTGGAGTATTTCCAAAGAAGCAAATCGGGCTCGCGGTGTCTGGTGGCGGGGACAGCATGGCGATGCTGCATCTGGCAGCAAGGCTGGGGCTACAAGTGAATGCGGTCACCGTCGACCACGGTCTGCGCCCCGAGGCGGCGGCAGAGGCCGCGCAGGTCGGGCGCGTCTGCGCGAGGCTGGGAGTGCCGCATGAGGTGCTGCATTGGCATTGGGACGGCAGGGGCAATCTGCAAGGTGCCGCGCGACTTGGGCGGCGGGCGGTGATGTCGGCGTGGGCGCGTGATGCGGGGCTGGGTGCTGTGGCGCTGGCGCATACGCGCGACGATGTGGCCGAGACGTTCCTCATGCGGCTGGCGCGCGGGGCCGGGGTGGACGGGCTGGCGGCGATGGCGACGCGGTGGGACGAGGGTGCGGTGACCTGGCTGCGGCCCCTGCTCGCGGTGTCGCGGGAGGAGTTGCGGGACTATCTGCGCGGCATCGGGGCTACGTGGGTCGAGGACCCGTCGAATGACAATGACCGCTTTGACCGGGTTCGGGTGCGCAAGGCCTTGGCCGGGCTGCAGGGTCTGGGCCTGACCACCGCGCGGCTGGCCGAGGTGGCCGGGCATCTCGCGCAAGCGCGGGAGGCGTTGGAGCGGGCGACCGACGCGGCTGCGGTGCGGGTGCTGGCGACCAAGGACAACGCAGTTCGCATCGACGCCGTAGCCCTGGCCATTGAAAGCGCCGAGGTGCAGCGGCGGCTGCTTTTGCGGGTGATCACATTCGTGGCCCCGGCGGAGTATGGCCCGCGCGGGGCAGCGCTCCAGGCCTTGTTGGTGCGCGTATTGGCGGGCAAGCCTGCGATGCTGGCCGGGTGCCGGTTCGTGGGCGGGGTGTCAGGGGTATGGGCGTTCCGCGAAAGCAAGACGGCGGCGGGGCTGACCGCGGAGCCCAGCCAGCCCTGGGATGGCAAGTGGCGGATCGAGGGGCCAATGCCGGACGGGGTTGAAGTGCGCATCTTGGGGGCGGGAATTGTGCAATGCCCGGACTGGCGCGCCACCGGCCTGCCGCGTGCGGCGGTGATGGTCGGCCCGGCGCTATGGCTGCAAGAGCGGCTGATTGCGGCGCCGCTGGCCGGATTTGGCCAAGGCTACAGCGCCAAACCGCTTTTCGGTGCGACAGCTTTGCATCATTCGGTGATATCGCATTGAACCGGCCTTACGAATGTCTATCTTGTCGGGCAATGGCTGTTGTGGAAATGGCTGGGTGCCCGCATCAGGCGCGGCGCAGTTAGGAGTTTGTTCGTGGGTAATGCTCGCAACATCGCATTCTGGGTTGTCCTTTTGCTACTGGTTCTGGCGCTGTTCCAGATGTTCAACTCTGGCAGCGGCGTCTCTACCCAGACCGTGCCCTATTCCGACTTTATCGCGCGGGTGAATGCGGGCGATGTCAAGGCGGTGGAACTTGACGGCGAAAAGGTTCGCATCACCGGCAAGGACGGCACGCAATATCTGACGATCCGACCGACGGGCGAACAGGTGACCGACAAGCTTCTGGACAAGGGCGTGATCATTCAGGCCCGGCCGCAGGAACAATCGAGCCTTCTGACCATCATCATCAGCTATCTGCCGTTCCTGTTGCTGATCGGCGTCTGGATCTACTTCATGAACCGGATGCAAGGCGGCGGGCGTGGCGGGGCGATGGGGTTCGGGAAATCCCGCGCCAAGCTTTTGACCGAAAAGCAGGGCCGGGTGACGTTTGACGACGTGGCCGGGATTGATGAGGCCAAGGAAGAGCTTGAAGAAATCGTCGAATTCCTGCGCAACCCGCAGAAATTCTCGCGCCTGGGTGGCAAGATTCCGAAAGGGGCGCTGCTGGTTGGCCCGCCCGGCACCGGCAAGACGCTTTTGGCCCGCGCGATTGCGGGTGAGGCGGGGGTGCCGTTCTTCACCATATCCGGCTCGGATTTTGTCGAGATGTTCGTGGGTGTCGGCGCGAGCCGGGTGCGCGACATGTTTGAACAGGCCAAGAAGAACGCGCCCTGCATCGTGTTCATCGACGAGATTGATGCCGTCGGCCGCTCGCGCGGGGTCGGCATGGGCGGCGGCAATGACGAACGCGAGCAGACGCTGAACCAGCTTCTGGTCGAGATGGACGGGTTCGAAGCCAATGAAGGCGTGATCATCGTGGCGGCCACCAACCGCAAGGATGTGCTGGACCCCGCCCTGCTGCGCCCCGGTCGGTTTGACCGCCAGATCCATGTGCCCAACCCCGACATCAAGGGCCGCGAGAAGATCCTGACCGTCCACGCCCGCAAGGTGCCGGTCGGCCCCGATGTCGACCTGCGCATCATCGCGCGCGGCTGCCCCGGTTTCTCGGGGGCCGATCTTGCCAACCTGGTCAACGAGGCCGCTTTGATGGCCGCCCGCTTTGGCCGTCGTTTTGTGACGATGGAGGATTTCGAGCAGGCCAAGGACAAGGTGATGATGGGGGCCGAGCGCCGGTCGATGGTGCTGACCGCCGATCAGAAGGAGATGACCGCCTATCACGAAGCGGGTCACGCCATCGTTGGCATGTCGTTGCCCAAGTGCGACCCGGTCTACAAGGCCACGATCATCCCGCGCGGCGGCGCCTTGGGCATGGTGATGAGCCTGCCCGAGATGGACCGCCTGAACTGGCACAAGGATCAATGCAAGCAAAACATCGCGATGACCATGGCTGGCAAAGCCGCCGAGATCATCAAATGGGGTGAGGATTCGGTGTCGAACGGCCCGTCGGGCGACATCATGCAGGCCTCGTCGATGGCGCGGGCCATGGTGCTGCGCTGGGGCATGTCGGATGCGGTTGGCAATATCGACTATTCCGAGGCGCATCAGGGCTATACCGGCAATACCGGCGGCTTCTCGGTGTCGGCCGATACCAAGACGCTGATCGAGAACGAGGTCAAGAAACTGATCGACGAAGGCTATGATCTTGCCCGCAAGGTCCTGCTCGAGAAGAACACTGAGTTCGAGCGGTTGGCGCAGGGGCTTCTGGAATACGAGACCCTGACCGGCGATGAGATCAGGAAAGTGATGAACGGCGAGGCTTTGGGCGGCGATGACGACAAATCCGCCCCGCCAAGCGGCGGCAGCACCTCGATCCTGACGATCCCCAAAACCAAGGCCAAGGCCGCCAAGCCCGGAATGGAACCGGAGCCATCGGCTTGAGCGGAGTGGATAAACCCGACTGGAACCCCGAAACTTACGCAAAGTTTCGGGGTTTGCGTTTGCGACCGGCCCTTGATCTGCTGATGCAGGCGGGGGCACTGCCCAAAGGCGCGATTGTCGATCTGGGCTGCGGCGATGGCGCGGCGGCGGGCGCACTGCGGCAAAGGTATCCCAGGCATGAGTTGATCGGGCTGGATGCCTCGCCCGCCATGCTGTCCCGCGCCAAGGGCTATGCGCGGCTGATCGAAGCGGATGTGGCCACGTGGCAGGCGGAGGCGCCGCTGGCGCTGATTTACTCCAACGCAGCGCTGCATTGGCTGCCGGACCATGCGGCGCTGATGCCGCGACTGGCAGGGATGCTCGTGCCGGGCGGGGTGCTGGCGGTGCAGATGCCGCGTCAGTATCAAGCGCCGTCACACCGCTTCCTGCGTGATATTGCGGCAGCGCTTTACCCGGACCGCTTTGATGCGGCGGGGTTCGAGCCGCCGGTGCAGCCCGCGGTCACCTATTGGGAAATGCTGTCGCCCTTGGGCCAAGTCGACGCCTGGGAGACCGAGTATGTCCAGCATCTGGAACCGGCGGCGGACATGCATCCGGTTCACGCCTTTACCCAATCCACCGCGATGCGGCCATTCGTCGAAAAGATGAGCGTCGATGAGCAGGCGATCTTTGGTGCCGCCTATGACAAGGCCCTTGCCTCGGCTCATCCGCTCTTGGCAGATGGCGGCGCGCTGATGCCGTTCCGTCGCGTGTTCTTTGTGCTGAAAGTCTAAAATGGCCGTTCTGAAGCCTACGAACCACGTTGGAACCATCACCTGGCTGGGCGGCATGCACAGCAAGGAGGGGCCGCCAATCTCCGATCCTGTGGCAGAACTCTTCGCCGGTTTCGCCGGGGTAGCAGGCGAGGTTCATGCCGGGCTGACCGTACCGTCGTGCAGCCGGATGACCGGGCAATATCCCGAGGGGACCCAAATTGCCAACACCCGCCAATTCTCTGTCCTGTCAGCAGAAGAGCTTGCGCAAATTGCCGCCGGGATGGGGATTGACGCGCTGTCAGCTGCCTTGATCGGCGCCACGATGGTGCTGTCAGGCATCCCCGACCTCAGCCATTTACCGCCCGGATCGCGGCTGCAAGGCAGCTCCGGGGCGACCCTGGTCGTCAACCTGCACAACCAGCCCTGCACCGTTCCCGCCCGAGGGATCGAGAACGCCCACCCCGGCCATGGCGCCCGGTTCAAACCAGCTGCCATGGGCAAGCGCGGCATCGTGGCCTGGGTCGAACGCGAGGGCTGGTTCCGCCTGGGCGATGCGGTGCGGCTGCATATCCCCAACCAGCGGCCCTGGGCCCATCTGGCCGAGGCGCTGAACGGCTGAACTACAGCACGAAATCGCTGGCGCTGAGGCTGGCGAGGTTTTGCACCAAAATGGCGAAGTCGGGCAGTCGGTCGCCGTTGATATCGCCCGTCACCACCAAGTTGCCGTTGTGGATGACGATGCGCAGTTCGCCTTCGATGCCATGAAACGCGGTGGTCAAATGAAACGCCTGATCGCCGACCAGGGACAGAGCGGCGTCGATGCTGCTCAGGTCGATCTTGTCGCCGTCGGCCGTGGAAAAATCGGTGATCGTGTCGCGGGCTTTGGCATCAACCGTGCTGTCGGTGGCCGTGCGAAAGACGAAACGGTCGGCACCTGGACCCCCGGTCAGGATGTCCCTGCCGCCGGCGCCACGCAGAAGATCGGCGCCATCGCCGCCGAAAAGCGTGTCGTTGCCGAATTCGCCGACCATGATGTCGTTGCCATTGCCGCCGTAACCCGCATCATCGCCACCGCCAAGCAACAACATGTCCGGTCCGTTGCCGCCGTAAAAAGTGTTGTCATTGGCGCCGTTTGCCAGCGTGGTCTTGTCGGTATCCTCGATCCGGTCAGCATAGGCCGAGCCAACCACATTCAAAAACCCGGTGATGGTATCGCCGGCGGCATCGCCCCCGCTACCCGATGTCGTCATCCCGAAGGTCAGGGTGATCTGCACCGCAGCGGGCGAGGTCGCATAGGACAGGGTATCCCCGGCATCGCCGCCGCCGTTCAAACTGTCAGCTCCGGCGCCGCCCTCGATCGTGTCAACGCCCACGCCGCCGCTGATGGTGTCGTTCCCGGCGTCGCCGAACAGAAGATCGTTGTCTTCATTGCCGTCGATGGCGTCTGCGCCCGCGCCGCCATAGATCGTGTCATTGCCCAGCCCGCCGGACAGCGTGTCTTCGGCCCCCGGCCCAACGCGGCCCGCGTCACCAAAGATCAGGTTGGCGATTTCGTTGCCCTGAATGACGTCCATGCCATTGCTGCCGGACGCATTTTCGATCAAGCCGCTGATCACCAGCATATGGCTGAGGTTGTTGGCGTCGAAATACATCGCCTCGGCGGTTGCGGTCTGCCCAGCCTCGACGGTGTAGCACAGCGAAATCTCGACCGGTTGGGCGTAAAGACCCTGCACCGTGATGGCGTCAGTGCCGGTGCCGTCATCCTTGATGGTGACCAGTTCGGCACCTGTGACCTGCAGGTCCAGGACGTAGGTATTGTTCGCCATTTGATGCCACCCCTAGCAAAACGGACCACAAGCGCGATGATGCCGGGAAAGGGTAAACAAAGTTGCGGCCATGCCTAAACTTGTGCCGGTTATGTCCGGTTGGGCTTTGGCACACTTTGGGGCGGCCTTTTCCGATCGGAAACCGCAACTGGCGAATTTGGCGGGGGAAAAGTCGGAAAAACGACTCCACAATGCCGAATGCTAGTTTATCAGGGCGCCAACGGGCCCGCCCTGATGCTTTGGCCCTGACCCTTTGGGAGTGAGACATGGCCTTCAAGACCGATATCGAGATTGCACGCGAAGCCAAGAAGAAGCCGATCATGGAAATCGGCGCTGCTTTGGGCATCCCGTCTGAACATCTGCTGCCGTACGGCCACGACAAGGCCAAGGTCAGCCAGGAGTTCATCAAGTCGCTGGCCGGGCGCAAGGACGGCAAGCTGATCCTGGTGACGGCGATCAACCCGACTCCGGCGGGCGAGGGCAAGACGACAACGACGGTCGGGCTGGGCGACGGGCT
>JANXPK010000103.1 GCA_025357355.1 Rhodobacterales bacterium | reverse complement strand
GGGGAGGCGCCTTCTGCGCCCACCCCAGGCAGGCGCCTCCCCTTCGTCACTATGGTTCCCAGCCCAATCCCCCTTGCCATGCGCTGGCGCGCAGCGGCAATCGGACCGATGAAAGCTCCCCCGGAGCCTTCGTCAGCCGGTCCTCTGGCACCGGTGGCGAGGGTGGCCATCGTGATGTTTCCACCGAGATTGATCGCGCTCTAGATATTTTATGGTGTTATTTCAAATAGATAGTGACTTTTTTAACCAAAATGAAAGGATTTGGCAAAGGCTGCAGGCGCCATCCCGCCTTATCCGGCGGCGGCGCTGCGTAGGGGAGCCGACCGGATAGCGCCGTCGTCGCGCATCAGATCGTCGATGAACAGGCTGAGCAATTGCGAGCGGCCCGACACGCCGGCCTTGCGATAGATCGCGTTGGTCTGAGCCTTGACCGTACCCTCGGAGGTCGAGCGCAGCACCGATATTTCGGCGGTGGACATGCCCTTGATGGCAAAAAGCGCGACATCCCGTTCGGCAGGCGTCAGGCCCCATTCGGTGAACCGCTCTTCCAGCAGGTCCAGAAAGGCCCCCGACGCCCGGCGCAGACGTTCTTGCGCCTTGTTGCGATCCAGCACCGCGCGTCGCATGGCAAACCCTCCCAATACGGCCCCGATGATCAGGCCCAGAGCCGCACCGATTTCCAGAAGCTCGCGCATCTCCCAACTGAGCGGCGAGGATTCAAAGCCGACAAGGGACGAAAAGACGTCCGACACAAAAACGATGGCGCACAGGGACTGCGCCAGAAACAACGCCGCAACAATCGCTTGTCTGCCCACTCGTCCCTCGTTTCTTTGTCTTTAGGCCGACCCGCAGGCAGCGGACCGGATGCGGCGCAAGCCGTTATTTGTCCTTGCCGCCGTTGTCATCCTTGCCGCCATCCCCGCCGCCGCCATTGCCCGACCCGGACCCCGAGCCAGTTCCAGTGCCAGTACCAGCTCCTGTGCCTCCCGACCCGCTGCTGCCCGATCCACTGCCATCAGAGCCGCTGCTGCCGCTGCCGCCGTTTCCGCCATTGCCACCGCCACCACTGGAATTATCGGTGATATTGTCGATGATCGGCTTGGTGCCAATGGTGCCGTCGGCTGCGGTCCAGGTATCGCGCAGAACTTCACCGGTGCGGGGGTTGAGGATGATCTCACGGGTCCCGCCTTGACGCTGGGCGGTGATGCGGATGCGGCCCAGCCAGGTCGTGCCGACCGCGACGTTGGAAAAGCCTTCATTGGTAAGCTGGCCGACCACGTCGTCGGCATAGGGGTTGGCCATGGCAGGACCAGCGACCACTGTCGCGGCACTGGCCAGACCGATGAGGAACACGCGACGTTTCATTTCACACTCCGGATCCTTCCGGTGCAACAAAGGGGAGTATCCGTCAAGGGCCGTTGCAGGGCAAGCCCATGCCGGAAGCGGGCAAGTGACCTGCGCGGGTCATCGTCCGCGCGGGTGCCGAACTGAAAGCCAGGGTCAGTCATTGCCGCCCGAGGATTTGTGGCCCGAACCGCCGTCGCTGCCGCGGCTGTCTTCATGGTCGCCGCCCTGGCGGCCACCGTTGTCGTCCCTGGCTTCGGAACGGTCACCTTTGTCATCTTCACCCGACAGGGCGACCTTGCCGTCGTCCTGGCCACCTTGCGACCCGACGCCTTTGCCCAGAAAGTCCTTGGACACGGTCGTCAAGACCACGCCGGGGGTGCCGCCGTTCATTCCGGTGTGCATCGAGTGTTGCGCCAGAATGGCACCGGTTTTCGCGTCATAGATCACTTCGACCTTGAACTGGCCCTGAATAGCGTCGACCTTGATCTGGGTCGGGCCCGTGATCACCTCGATACTGGTGTAGCCAAGGGCCTGATAGGCGGTCACCACATCGTTGGCGGTGATGGCGGGCTTGGCCGCGGCCATCACCATGGTGGCCGAAAAGATCAGGGCGGAAGACAAAAGCATCAGACGTTTCATCCATTCATTCCTTTGATGGGTGCGCGGCACTTTGGCGTGCCTGCCGTCTCCGCCCGACCCGAGCCGCTGCTGATCTGTCGGCCAGACGCCGGGACGGGACAGGCCCGGCGTGGGGGACACCGACAGAACCGGCAGGAAACAAGTTCGCTGGCTGCGACGTTTGGCGTTCCAGGGACTTGGGGGTTGGCAGGAACGCCGGGGGACTTGTTTCAGGCTCGGGTCGTTTGGATTGTGCCGCATTGCTGCGATGAGACCACCATTGACCGGGCTGGGTCCAAACGAAATTGACCTGCGGTTTAGGGTTCGGGGTCTAAACCGGTCCGACCCCGGTCTAAACCGCAGTTTAGGACTGATTTCAGACTAAGGTCGGACAAGTCCGGGCACCAAAAGCAGAATTTCGGTTGCAGGAGGGGTGATTTGCGGAGTGCGCTGGTGAACTCGCGCTGTGGTTGCGCCCAACACCGGCGCCGCGAATCAGGCGACCTTTTCGGGTTGGCCCAATTGCGCACCGCGTTCGGCCCCCATCAGATCCTCGATGAACAGGCTCAGGAGTTGCGGGCGGCCCGAAACATCGGCCTTGCGGTAGATCGCGGCGGTCTGGGCCTTGACGGTGCCTTCGCTGGTTTGCCGGAGCCGGGCGATGTCCTGAACCGTCAGGCCCTTGATGGCAAAAAGCGCCACATCGCGTTCCGCCGCCGTCAGCCCCCATTCTTCGAAACGGGCATTCAAGAGGTCGATGAAGGCGCTCGAGGCCCGTTCCAGCCGCGCCTCGGCCCGGCGCAGGTCGCCAAAGGCCCGCCAGACCAGCATCGCGCCAAAGACCAGCCCCAGCAAAAGGCCGATCAGCGCGCCGACCTCCATCATCTCACGCGTCGACCAGGCCAGGGGCACCGGATAGATCCCGACGACCGAAAGCAGGATGTCGGAGGCAAATAGCAAAGCACAGACCGCCTGAGCCAGGAGCAGGGCGAGATAAGCCCCGGCTCTGGTCATGGTTTCTCCGCTGTCAGGGGCAGGATCGGATCGGTCAAAAGGATCAGCGGTTCACCGGGACCATTCAGGGTTGGCGTGGCGACGGCACCGGGCAACTTGCTGCCGGACAGACTGGTGGTACCAGCCAGGGTTGCCCCGGCGGTCGATCCCGCAGCGGCAGCCGTAACGCCGGTTGTGCTGCCTGCAACCGCCGTCGCGGCGACGCTGCCTGTGGCTGCGGTGGTCCCGGCAGCCGCGGCCGGTTTGACCGAGGCCACAACCGCGTTGGAGCCTGAATTCCCCGAAGAGGTCGTCGTCGGATTGCCACCAGGCGCGGGCAGGTTGGCCATTTGCACGGCATAGTCGCGCAACACTTCACCGGTGCCGGGGTTCACCACGATCTCACGGTGGATAACCCCATTCTCTGCCACGATCCGCAGGCGACCGAGGAAGGTGTAGCCATCTTCCAGAATGACATAGCCTTGGGATTTCAATTCTTCGACCAGGCGGTCTTCCACCGTTCGCGCCATCACCGCGCCCGCCAGACCAGCCCACACTCCCACTGCCAAAAGCAGCTTCTTCATCGCAAGTCCTTTCCGGATCGACCGCAGTCGACCCATCGCAGTGTCCCCCATTGCAACCCTCGCCGCAAGGATTTGTGTCACTGGCCTGACAGATGACCAGTGCCACACGATCGGGATCCGACCGTTTTCCGAGACCAGTAAGACTCTGCCACTCACAAAACCACGGCGCCGACGGCTACGGCGTCCCATCGGGCGCCACGCCACCGGCAAAGGTCGTCCGCGTCACCGGCGCGGCCGGGCGCATCGCGGGCTTGGGCACCCCTCCGTCGGGCTCCAATCCTCCGCAGCCCGAATCGCACCGGGCCTCCGGACAATTGGGATTGTTTGACCCGACATCCATCCGTCAAACGTTTGCGCCATGCCCGGATTGCCGAAGTTCATGGTGTAAACCTTCGTTTAGGCAGGACTGCGGCAGGACCGCGGCGCGTTGGTCAAATTTATTTTCTTTAATTACAATCGCTTAAAATGCGAATGGCGCAAGAATGATCCCGCCGATGCCTTGGCCTTTGGCCCGCCCGGCGCAAACAAACATGCGCGACCGGTTGCACGACATCGCCACCCGGTCCCGGCTAGACCTTCATGTTGAAACCGAGGTGCTTGGCCACGGTGAAGATGTCCTTGTCGCCGCGACCGCACATGTTCATCACGATGATATGCTCGCGTGGCAGTTTCGGCGCGATCTTCATCACATGGGCCAGCGCGTGCGACGGTTCCAGCGCCGGGATGATGCCTTCAAGCTGGCAGCTGAGCTGGAACGCCTCCAGCGCCTCGGCGTCGGTGATGGCGACATATTGGGCGCGTCCCATGTCGTGCAGCCAGGAATGTTCCGGGCCGATGCCGGGATAGTCAAGGCCGGCGCTGATCGAGAACCCCTCAAGGATCTGGCCATCGGGGTCTTGTAGCAGATAGGTGCGGTTGCCGTGCAACACGCCGGGGCGACCACCGGTCAGGCTGGCGCAATGCTGCATGCGGTCATCGACGCCCTTGCCGCCCGCCTCGACCCCGATGATGGCGACCGTGGGGTCATCCAGGAAGGGGTAGAACAGACCCATGGCGTTGGAACCGCCCCCGATCGCGGCAATGACGGTATCAGGCAGGCGGCCCTCGCCTTCCTGCTCGGCCAGTTGCCAGCGGACTTCGCGGCCGATGATCGACTGAAAATCGCGCACCATCGCGGGGTAGGGATGCGGACCGGCCACCGTGCCGATGCAGTAAAAGGTATCGCGGACGTTGGTCACCCAGTCGCGCAAAGCGTCGTTCATCGCGTCCTTGAGCGTGCCGCGACCGGAGGTGACAGGAATGACCTCTGCCCCCAAGAGCCGCATGCGGAACACGTTGGGCGACTGGCGCTCGACGTCATGGGCGCCCATGTAGACCACGCATTTCAGCCCGAACTTGGCGCAGACTGTGGCAGTGGCCACGCCGTGCTGCCCGGCACCGGTTTCGGCAATGATCCGCGTCTTGCCCATGCGGCGGGCGAGGATGATCTGGCCCAGCACATTGTTGATCTTGTGCGCACCGGTATGGTTCAGCTCGTCGCGCTTCATGTAGATTTTGGCGCCGCCAAGATGGTTGGTCAGGCGTTCCGCGAAATACAAAGGAGAGGGACGTCCGACATAATGCTTCCACAGCCAATCCATCTCGGCCCAGAAGGTCGGGTCGGTCTTGGCAAATTCGTAACGCGCCTCAAGGTCCAGGATCAACGGCATCAGCGTCTCGGACACGAAGCGCCCACCGAACTTGCCAAAGCGGCCTTGTTCGTCCGGCCCGGTCATGAAGCTGTTGGGGTTATCCTTGGCCATTCTGCCCTCCTGATCTGTTGCCCCGATGTAACGCCCCGTTGCGGTCAAGGAAAGGGGGCCAGCCCCCTAACCCCCGGAGTAGTTTTACCAAGATGAAACTGCCCACGTTCATCTTGGCAAAAATACTCCCGCCGGAGGCATCTGTCAGTCAAAGCAGCGCCTTTTTCATCCCGAGGTGAGAGGCTTCAAACCCCAGCCGCTGATAGAAACGGTGGGCCTCCAGACGGCTTTTGTCAGTCGTCAGTTGCAGAACCTGTGCCCCGGCGGCGCGGGCGCGGGTCTCGCATTCGGCCATCAGGGCGGCGCCAATGCCTTGCGAGCGCAGGTCCGAGGTGACACGCACCGCCTCGACAAAGGCGCGGCGCGCGCCACCACGAGACAGGCCCGCGAGGATGGTCAGCTGGGCACAGGCGATGATGCGTCCGTCGTGTTCGCCCACGATCAGCTGATGGGCGGGGTTGGCGGCGATGTCGTCAAAGGCGGCAAGGTAGGTTTCGGGCTGGGCCGTTTCGCGGCCCTTGCCCAGCGGATCGTCGGCAAGCAAGGCGACCATGGCGGGCACGTCGGCGCGGGTGGCGTTGCGCCAGATCATCCGGCCGCCGCCACGAAAGCCGCGATGCGGGCAGGATCCTTGACCCCCGGCGCAGATTCGACGCCCGAGGACACGTCGACCTGCCGCACGCCGGTCAGGCGCACCG
>JANXPK010000097.1 GCA_025357355.1 Rhodobacterales bacterium | reverse complement strand
TGGTGCGCGACACATCCTCGGTCCGCATCGAGACTTGCGCGGAACCTTTGCGAATGCGCGGTTCGAAATTCTCGATGGCCAGCGCGATGGATTTGCGGATGCCCTGCGCACGGTCCTTGGCGGCAAAGTCACCCGCCACTTCCTTGACCCCGTAGTTCAGCACCGACCGTGCGGCCAGTGGATAGCGCTTGGCGTCGATCCAGCCGTCGGCGTTGTTGGTGTTCAAAAGCCACGACAGATCGCGCTGCACGATCTCGCGCAATCGGCGGATGTCGATCACCCGTGCATCGCGGGACTCCGTAGGGATGGTGGGTTCTTCATCGGTCAAGCGGTCCAGAAGCGAAGGCTGCAACCGCTCGGACATCATCTTGTCCGCCATGATGCTACCCCGCCACGCCGTCGAACTTGATCAGCCTGGCATCCAGCAGCGCCACATCGCCGGTATCGGTCGACAACAGTTTCTGCCCCGTTCCGACAAACGTCTCGGCCCCGACATCGGCCCAGCTGGTGGCGCGCGACAGCTTTTCGGCCGCCGTGCCCTTTTGCCCGCTGAACGGATAGCGCGAGGGGATCAGCGCCACGACCGAGCCTTCGTTGGCCAACCGGATATTCGCCGCCGTCCACACCGCATCGCGCAGATCGGTCGGCGGATCGAAGGTGATGGACGAGATTTGCGCAAATGGCAGCCAAAAGTAACGACCGTTCACAATCGCCTCCAGCACCGGGCCATAGCGCATGTCGGCATCGGCAATCCACTCGAACGCCTTCCCGTCCATGTCCCCGGGCGAGGCCGGGGCCGCGTCAAATGCCTTGGCGCGCAAATCCGCCGCCGCCTGCGCATTGCCCGCCGACAGATGCTTTTGCGCCTCGATCAGCCAGGCCAGCCATTCCTGCGGCTCGCCAAAGACCAAAGGCGCCTTGTCGCCGGCAAACACCTTTTCGCGGTAAACCTCGCAGATGATCGCCTCACGGTAGGCTTGCGCCATCTGCAACGCACCTGGGTCCAGTTCGCCGCAGATTTTCAACTGCCGGATCGCCCGGTTCCAGTCGCCCAGCACGCACAGCAGCTGGAACAGGAAAATCCTGAGCTTGGCATCGCCCGGCTTGACCCTGACCAACGCCTGCAACGCCTCCAGCGCCGCAACCGGATCACCGGATTTGAGATGTTCTTCGGGCGTCATGCGGCGTGCTCCAGGCAAAGAATGCCTCCGGCACCGGGCTTGAACCCGATGCCGGAGGCAGCAAACATCGTCTTACGGCATCGCACCTTGGCCGACATCCCACTTGAAGTCGTTCTTCTTGGTCAGCTTCAGCGTCTTGGGATCGGTGACATAGTATTCGCACTCGACCTCGCCATACTTGATCGACCAGCTTTCCTTGGGAATGTCCTCGGCCGAACCATCGACCTTGTAGGACTGCACCAGCGCATCCTTCAGTTTCCACTTGATATACGGCACCAGGGCGGCCTTTTCATCACTGCCCGATTTGCACTGGTCGATGAGGATTTCGGTGTAGGACTTGCCCAATGCCGACGCCATCATCAGGGGCGTCGTGTGGCTGCCGACTTCGGACGACAGTTCCAGCGCGTCAAATACGGCCTTGCCGAAGCCGCGGGTGACCGAACCGCCTTCCTGCTCGGAATGCCGGGTGATGCCGAAACCGACCGAGTCCACGACAATCCACTTGAGGTGCGCTTTCTCGGTGGCATCCCCTTCAATATTCGGGATCTGTACAAACAGTGTAGCGACCATTTCAGTTGTTCCTTTGCGATTTTATGCCTTGCGGCGGTTGTTAAACTTCACCTTGTCCTGACCCGACCGGGATCAGGCACCTTTCTCGGACGGCAGCTTGGAGACCAGTCGCAGCGAGATCGACAGCCCTTCCAGCTGGTAATGCGGACGCAGGAAGAACTTCGAGGAATAGTAGCCGGGGTTGCCCTCGACCTCCTCGACCACGACCTCGGCGGCCGCCAAAGGCTTGCGGGACTTTTCCGCCTCGCTCGAAATATCGGCGTTGAAGTCCACGTATTTGTTGATCCAGTCCTGAAGCCAGGCCTGCATGTCATTGCGGCTCTTGAACGAGCCGACCTTGTCGCGAACCATGCACTTGAGATAATGCGCAAAGCGGCAGGTCGCGAAAAGATAAGGCAGACGGGCCGCCAGATTGGCGTTGGCGGTCGCATCCGGGTCGTCATATTCCGCCGGTTTGTGCAACGACTGCGCGCCGATGAAGGCAGCGACGTCGGTGTTCTTGCGGTGGATCAGCGGCATCATGCCATTCTTGGCCAATTCCGCCTCGCGCCGATCCGAGATGGCAATCTCGGTCGGGCATTTCTGGTCGATGCCGCCGTCATCGGTGGGGAAGGTGTGCGAGGGCAGGTTCTGCACCGCGCCCCCTGATTCCACCCCGCGAATGCGCGAGCACCAGCCATATTCCTTGAAGCTGCGGTTGATGTTGACCGCCATGCCGTAAGCCGCGTTGACCCAACCGTATTTGGCGTGGTCAGAGCCGTCGGTGTCTTCTTCAAACGCAAAGGCCTCGACCGGGTCGGTCTTGGACCCGTAAGGCAAACGCCCCAGAAACCGCGGCATCGCCAGGCCGACGTATTTCGAATCCTCGGACTCGCGCAAGCTCGTCCATGCGGCGTACTCCGGCGTCTGGAAAATCTTGGTCAGATCGCGCGGATTGGCCAGTTCCGACCATGAGTCCATCTGGAACAGCGTCGGATTGGCCCCGGTGATCAAGGGCGCATGGGCTGCGGCGGCAACCTTGGCCATCTCGCCCAGCAGTTCCACATCCGGCGGCGAATGGTCAAAGAAGTAGTCGGCTACCAGCGTGCCGTAAGGCTGGCCGCCCAGTTGGCCGAACTCTTCTTCGTAAACCTTCTTGAAGATCGGCGACTGATCCCAGGCGGTGCCTTTAAACTTGCGCAGCGTCTTGTGCATCTCTTTCTTGGAGATGTTCATGACGCGGATTTTCAGCATCTCGTCGGTTTCGGTGTTGTTCACCAGATAGTGCAACCCACGCCAGGCGCTTTCCAACTGCTGGAAATCGGGGTGGTGCAGGATCTCGTTGACCTGTTCGGTCAGCTTCTTGTCGATCTCGGCAATGATGCCCTGAATGGTGCGCAAGGCGTCGTCAGAGATCAGCGCCGTGTTGGCCAGCGCCTGCTCGGCCAGGGTGCGGACGGCGCTTTCGACGGCGGTCTTGGCCTGATCCGACTTCGGCCGGAACTCCTTGTTCAGCAGCGCCGAAAAGTCGGAGCCTTCAGTGACCTCGACCCCGGCTTCCTTGGATTGTGAACCAACTACAGCCATTTCTTACTCCTCCGTCGCTTCGGGCTTTGGCGCTCCGGCGAGCGATTTCAGCAATGCCGGGTCCTGCATGACCTTGGAGATCAGCTCTTCCGCGCCGGTCTTGCCGTCCATGTAGGTCATCAGGTTCGAAAGCTGGGTGCGGGCTTCCAGCAGGGCACGCAGCGGCTCGACCTTGCGGGCAATGGCGGCAGGGCTGAAATCGTCCATCGATTCGAACGTGATATCGACCGCCATATTGCCCTTGCCCGTCAGGGTGTTGGGCACCGAAAACGCCGCGCGCGGCTTCATCGACTTCATCCGGTCGTCGAAATTGTCGACGTCGATCTCAAGGAACTTGCGGTCGGCGACCGGCGGCAGCGGCTCTTCCGACTTGCCCGACAGATCCGACATGACCCCCATCACGAAGGGCAGTTGAACCTTCTTTTCGGCACCGTACAGTTCCACGTCGTATTCGATCTGGACCCGTGGTGCCCTGTTGCGCGCGATGAACTTCTGCGAACTGGTGCTCATGAACCGCTCCTTGACCTTGTGTCGGTTGATAGGTGTCTAGTCTCATTCTTCATCTTCAGTGATCCCGCCGATCATCATCACGGAATCGAGCCCGGCTGGCGCCATGTCCTTCATGATAGTCATGAAATCTGCGCCCACCAGCCGCTTGGCCCGCTCCAGGATGATCGGCACCGGGCTGGACGGCTCATAGCGCGAAAAATAGCCGATCACGCTGTCCAGCGCGTTGCGGGCGTCCTGCGCGGTCTCGATCGCACCGGGCATGCCGCCACCGCTGCGCCGCGGCGCCGATGACCCGCCGGAAGCGCCCCCCTTGCCGCCATCTTCGGCGGCGTCGGCAGCATCGGGCGCCCCACTGACATGCTCGCCGACGAACCGCGCCAGTTGCTGCAACATGCGCTTCAACTCATCCAGATCGGGGCCATAGCCCGGCGTCTTGTCGGAAAAGATCGCCTCGATCGCCTTGACGTCGCCCTGCGTCGCCTTGATCGCCGCCAGCGTCGCCGCCACCGCCTCTTCGCCAGTGTCGGCAAAGGCGGCTTTCACCGAAGTCATGTCAACCGGAGCCGTCTGGCCTTCGGCCGGCTGCACCTCGCCCATGGCAATCTGAATGTCGCGCAGGCTCAGCCGGCCAAACGTCCGGCTGTTGGTCAACGCTGTGCGCCGCAGACCAGACAGCACAGTGGTCGCCCCCGCCAGCCCGTG
>JANXPK010000088.1 GCA_025357355.1 Rhodobacterales bacterium | reverse complement strand
TCAGATAGCTGATCACGCGCCCGATCTGCTGGATGATGTTCGGCTGGATGCCCTCGGTCGGTTCATCCAGCAGCAGGACGCGCGGCCGCATGATCATGGCACGCGCGATGGCGAGTTGTTGTTGTTGGCCGCCCGACAGATCGCCGCCGCGACGGCGGGTCATGTCCTTGAGCACGGGGAAAAGCTCGTAAATCTCGTCAGGTATCCGGTGTTCGGACTTTGGCAGCTGGGCAAAGCCGGTTTCAAGATTTTCGCGCACCGTAAGAAGCGGAAAGATCATCCGCCCTTGAGGCACCACGGCCAGACCACGCGCCGCCATGTCTTGCGGGCGCAGGCGCTCCAGAGTTTCGCCGTCCAGGATCACCGTGCCACCCGAGCGCGGATGGGTGCCCGCAAGCGCCTTCAAGAGCGAGGTCTTGCCGACGCCATTGGCGCCCAAGATGCAGGTGACTTCGCCGGTTTAGCCGTAAAATCAATGCCGTGCGGGACCTGCGATCCGCCGTAGTGCAGGGTCAGCCCTTTGGTTTCCAGCATCAGCCGCGCCCCAGATAAACTTCGATGACTTGCGGGTTCCTGGTGACATGGTCGAGGCAGCCCTCGGCCAGAACCGCGCCCTCGTGCAGCACGGTGACCCGGCAATCAAGCCGGCGCACAAAGTCCATGTCGTGTTCCACCACCACCACGGCGCGGGTCCGGGCGATCTCGACCAACATCGCTGTTGTCAGTTCGCGTTCGGCAAGGGTCATTCCGGCGGCGGGTTCGTCGACAAGCAGCAGGCGCGGATCCTGCGCGAGGAGCATTGCGATTTCCAGCCATTGCTTTTGCCCATGCGACAACTCGCCCGCCTTGCGCATCAGATGTCCGGTCAGCCTGACTTGCGCCGCGAGGTCCGCCACCCGTTCGTGCCCCGCACCCGTCAAGGCAAAGTGTAGCGCCGCGAACGGGCCGCGCGGCGATATGAGCGCGAGGATCAGGTTTTCGGCCACCGTCTGAACCTCGAACACGGTCGGGCGTTGAAACTTGCGACCGATGCCGGCCCGGGCAATGGCGGCCTCGGACAGGTTCAGCAGCGATATCGGCTTTTCACCCCAACTGACGGTGCCGCTGTCCGGGCGGGTCTTGCCGGTGACGATGTCCATGAAGGTGGTCTTGCCGGCGCCGTTCGGCCCGATGATGGCGCGCAGTTCGGCCGGGCCGATCGAGAACGACAGGTTGTTGATGGCCCGAAAGCCGTCGAAGGCCACTGAAACGCCGGACATTTCCAAGAGGGCGCTCATTCAACCGCCTCTTGTTCCTGCAAGGAACCGTCGTCGGGGCCAAGCGCCGCACCTTTGCGATCCGGCGGATGCACGCCCTGAAACCGATCGAAGAGACCGCCGATCCCTTTGGGGGCGAGCAAGGTCACCGCCACGAAGGCGAGGCCAAGCAGGACCTGCCACCAGTCCGCCCAGTCGATCGTGTAGAACCCCAAGGGCACCGAGGGCACCCGGCCACCGGTGAACCAACTGGACAGAAGCGAGACCAGTGCCGCCCCGATGACCGCGTCATAAAGCCGCCCGCGCCCGCCGATGGCGACCCAGACCGCGAGGTAGATCGAGGCGATGGGGGCAAGCTCTGCCGGGTTGATGATGCCCGCCTGCGGATAGTAAAGCGCCCCGGCCACCCCGCAGAGCACGGCCGTGACGACAAAGACGAACAGCTTGAAACCCTCGACCGGGTAGCCCAGAAACCGCACACCGGCCTCGTCATCACGGATCGCGCGGATCACCGAGCCGAACTTGCCCGACACCACCCAGGCGAGACCGACATAGGCGAGACCCAGGGCTGCGGCGGAGCCCCAGAAGAACCACAGCGACAGCCGGTCTTGCGAGGTCGCGGCCAACCCGGGCAGGTTCTGCAACCCCGAAAGCCCGTTGTTGCCGCGCAGGCCAGAATCGTTCTGAAAGAGGTAAAGCGACATGGCCAGGGTCATGGCTTGCGTCAGGATCGACAGATACACGCCGGTCACCCGGCTGCGGAAGGCCAACCAGCGGAAAACAAAGGCCAATACCCCCGGCACGACGACGACAAGGCCGAGTTGTGCTGGTAGCGAATGGGCCAGTCCCCGGATCGCGGGCATGTCCGAGCCGCCGACAACGCCGAAAATCTGGGTGGCGACGCCTTGGGCGACCTCGGCTGTGGTGGCGGGGATCGGGCTGGTGGCAAGCGCCTGCACCACGATCTCTTCGGTGCGGGCATACATCAGCCATTGCCCGATCATGTAACCGCCGAGGGCGAAAAAGGCCATGTGGCCCAGCGACAGGATGCCGGTAAAGCCCCAGACGATGTCCATGGACAGGGCGGCAAGACACAGGCACAGCGTCTTGCCCAGGGTCTTGACGAACAAGGTCGAAATCGCCCCGACGCCCAAGGCCGGGCTTAGCAGGGTCACCAGGATGCGGAGGACCAGCAACGCCAAAAGGAACCATCGGACCGAAGGTGTTCTTGCGAGGAACCCGGGCGTCGCGCGGGCTAAGGCACCCGGGGCGCTGCCCCCGCTGCGAGGTTTCTTCGCAGCTTCGCTGCAAACCTCTTCGCACCTGGGATATTTGGGAAAAGATGAAGGGGTGTCCGTCATCTCAGTCCCCGGCCGCCCGGCCTTTGAGGGCGATGATGCCGAGGGGGCGGACCTGGATGAAGAGGATGATGAACAGGATCAAGTAGGTCTGCGCGGCCAATGTGTTGGAGGGGTTCAGCCATTCGATCCCCTTCTGCAAGCCGCCGATCATCGCAGCCCCGGCCAGAGCACCCCAGATATTGCCGCCCCCGCCCACCACCACGGTCATGAAGCTTTGCACGATGTAGTCGGGGCCAAGTTCGGAGGTCACCTTGGCGAACAGCCCGATGGCGACCCCGGCGATGCCCGCAATGCCCGACCCCAGGCCGAAGGTCAGCATGTTGATGCGGTCGGGATTGATGCCCATGCTGGCCGCCATGTTGGGGTTCTGCGTCACGGCGCGGACCTCGAGTCCCAGCCGGGTGCGGTTCATCAGGTAGAGGATGAGGCCAAGAAACAGGGCGGCCAGCACCACAATCGCGATGCGGATATAGCTGACCTGCACCACATCGTTGAACGTCAGCGCGCCGCCCAGCCAGTCGGGTGAGGTCAGCGGCCGCGCCTGGGTGCCGAAGATGTTCTTGAACAGCTGTTGCAGCACGATCGAGATGCCGAAGATGGCAAGCAGGATTTCGAGCGGGCGCTTGTTGTGGTGGCGGATCACCAGACGCTCCAGCGCCACACCTGCGGCAAAGGTGATTGCGAAGGCCAGCGGAAAGGCCACGATCAGCGACACGGTACGGTCAGGCACGAATTGCTGCACGACGTAGCCGGTATAGGCCCCCATCGTGATGAACTCGCCATGCGCCATGTGGATGACGCCCATCACGCCGAAGGTGATGGCCAGTCGAATGGCGGCCAGAAAGTAGATCGCGGCCAGCGACAGCCCGTCAAGCGTCAGGTTCGCCACCCGCATCGCGCCGACCTTCACGCCAATCCGCCCCATCTCGGCGCGGGCGGCGTCGGTGACGCTGGCGTCAGGTTCGGCATAGACCTCATAGAACCGGTGCGCGGCGATGGCGGCCTCAACATCGTCATCGGTCGCAGCCGGGGGCACGGTGCCCGCAGGTTCCAAGGCGGTATAGGCCCGGTCGCGCGAAGTTTGGTCTGCAAGATCGGCAAGGGGCACACCGCCGACGCGGCCCTCGGCGATATGGGCAGCGAGGGCCGCCTTCTGGGCGTCATGGCTGAGGCGGGCCGGAGCGGAGCCTGCGG
This sequence comes from Rhodobacterales bacterium, assembly GCA_025357355.1. Lineage (GTDB taxonomy): Bacteria > Pseudomonadota > Alphaproteobacteria > Rhodobacterales > Rhodobacteraceae > Stagnihabitans. The sequence goes on along the minus strand of JANXPK010000088.1, from coordinate 659 downwards.
CGACCAGAATGTCATAGGCCGCCGCAAGCGTGATGTCGCGACCAACCGTCAGTTCGCGGGCGATGTTCTTGTCCTTGGGCGTGGTGGTGGCCGCTGTCGTGGTGGTCGCGATCAGGGGCGAAAGGGCTGCGCGCAGATCAAGACCGGTGTCCGCGCCAAAACCGGCAATGGCCGCAACCCGCGCTGCGGGGTCGGGGTCAAAGCGCAGGGTCAGCAGACGTTCTAGCCGCTGCTTTTGCGCCTTCAGGTCCGGGTCGGTCTCGTTTGCGATGGCGGCTCGCAAGGGGTATAGGCTGTCGGCCTTGGGATCCTTGGCGATGGACTCCAGCGCCGCCGCGCGCTGGCCGCGGTCCGGGTCGGACAGGGTGAATTGCACCAGAGCCGAGGCGATCAGCCCGCGGACCCCGGCGTTCGGCTTTAGCACGCCAATGTCGTCGGTGGCGGCAGTATCGGCCGCCGCCCCGGCAAGATCGGTCAAGGCAAAGCCTGTCGCGTCGGGTACTATCAGGAAGATCGCCTTGTCGGATTTGCGCTGACCCAGTGTCTTGTCGCCCCAGACTTCCAGCATCCTGGCCGCCATCGGGTCGCCCGAGGCCGCCAGTTCCGCGCTCACCGGGTCAATGGTCTGGCGCGAGGGCTGGGCAAGCTCCGCCGCGTGC
>JANXPK010000852.1 GCA_025357355.1 Rhodobacterales bacterium | reverse complement strand
CCCGCGCGGGGCAACTTTTGCCCGACGGCCAGGGCCGCGTCACCCTTTGGGGCATCGAAATCTTTCTGGCTGTGGCCGAAGAGGGCGCCATCTCGGCGGCAGCGCGACGGTTGGGGGTCAGTGCGTCGACAATTTCGCAGCAACTGACCGGGCTTGAAACCGCGCTGGGCGCCGTGCTTCTGGACCGCTCGGCCCGGCCGATGGGGCTGACGCCTGCGGGGTCAATGTTTCGCCGTCACGCCCAGACCATCCTGAACGCCGAGGCCGAGGCACGGGCTGATCTGGCGGTGGCCGACTTGTCAGGACTGACCACGCTCAGGCTGGGCATGATCGAGGATTTCGACGCCGAGGTGACGCCGCGGCTGTTGTCGGCGCTCGCGACCGACCTCAAAGGCTGCAGGTTCCTGTTGGAAACCGGCGCGAGCCACCGCCTGCTTGATCAGTTGGAGGCGCGCGCGCTGGATATCGTGGTGGCGGCGGACCTTGGCTCCGAGGCGGCCGACGATGGCTGGCGCGAGGTCCATCCGCTGTTGGCCGAGCCCTTCGTGTCGGTCACCCCGCGCGGCCGAGGCCACGAGGGTTTGCCGCTAATCCAGTATACCGCGCGGCATCTGATGGGGCGCCAGATCGCAGCACATCTGGCGCGGCTCAATATTCGCCTCGCCCACCGCTATGAGCTGGACAGCTACCGGGCCATTCTGGCGATGGTGGCGGCGGGCGAGGGCTGGACCATCCTGACGCCGCTGGCGCTGCATCATGCGGCCAGTCTGAAGGCGGCTGTGGATGTCGCGGCGCTGCCGTTTGCGCCTTTGGAGCGCACGCTCAGCTTGTCAGCCCGGGCGGGGGTGTTGCGCGACATGCCCGGGCAGATTGCCGGACGTCTGCGCGGGCTGATGCAGGCGCAGGTTGTGGGCCCGGCCTTGGCGGAATGGCCATGGCTGAAGGGGGCGCTCAGGGTGTTGTAGGGGGGAGGGGACTGTCCGAACCTCGGACAACGCCCATCTTAACCACTTTTCAACAGTCCCTTAAGATTTGGTCATCCAATCTTAAGGAGATTGTACAGGGAGGGCCCCGAATCGTGCGTTGTCAGCCCTTCACGTCTTCGGCGGCACTGACGATGGCTTCGGCGATGAAGTGCAATTCATCAGGGGTCAACCGGGTTGGCAGGCGGACATCGCAGGCGCGCATCAGCATGGCGCGGGTCTGCGGCAGGTCGGGCTGCGGGCCAAGAAACTCCCAGTTCCAGAACGCGCGGGCATTGCCGTCCGACAGGCCAAAGATCTGCACCGCGACGCCGCGCGACTTGGACCGCGACTGAAACCGCAGCGCCTCGGCGTCGGTCCAGTCACCTTTCAGGTTGAACTGGATCGAATCGGGCGCCCGCTCTTCGGGGCCAAGCGGGGGCGGAACCACCAGCCACGGGCTTTCGTTCAGGCGGTCGGCAACGCTGTCGTGTCCGGCGCGACCCTTGGTCACACGGTCAGCGATTTCGGGCAACTGCGGGCGGATCACGGCGGCGGACAGGTTCTGCATCCGCATGTTGTAAAGCGGCAGCTTGTTTTGCCACAGCATGTAGCTGTTCTGCATGCCGGGATGCTTCTTCCAGTTCGACTCGTAAGCCCCCGACATGATCACCGCGCGTGCCGCCACCTCGGGGTCATCGGTGATCAGGATGCCGCCTTCGCCCGCGTTCACCAGCTTGTAGGACTGAAAGCTGAAACAGCCGACGCGACCGATCGTGCCGATCTTGCGGCCATGCCATTCGGTGCCCAGCGAGTGCGCCGCATCCTCGATCACCGGGATATTCCGCGCATCGCACAACGCCATGATCGCATCCATGTCCGAGGTATGGCCGCGCATATGGCTGATCAATACGGCATCAGCGCCGTCAAGTTTGGCCGCAAAGTCAGCCATATCGACGCGGTAATTGGTCCCGACCTCCACCAGAACCGGCACCATGTCGGCATGAACGACCGCCGAGGGCACGGCGGCAAAGGTAAAGGCCGGGATCAGCACGCGCGCGCCGCGCGGAAGGTCAAGCGCCTTGAGCGACAAGAACAGTGCCGCCGAACAGGACGCGACGGCAAGGGCATAGCGCGACCCCATCAGGTCGGCAAATTCTTCTTCCAGCATTGCCACCGGCGAGCCTTCGGAGGTGTAGCGAAAGAGGTCGCCGCTTGACAGCAGCCGCTCGATCTCGCTGCGGGCCGCCGCCGGAATTGGTTCGGCATCATAGACATTGGGCGCGAGGATTTGACCGTCGGGTGCCATGATCGCAGCTTTCCTGAAACTCTTCTTCAGGAAAGCTTTAAACAACACCTTGGTAACGCGCCAGTGACAATTCTCGCGATTGGGTGAAAATCGGGTTTGGGTGGCGAATATCTGCCAGTCACAGACCCAACGTGTCGCGCATCGAAAACCAGGTCATCGCAAGCACTAGCATCGGCCACCGCAGCGCCACACCGCCCGGGAAGGCCATTTGCGGGATGGAAGCCATCAGATCAAAGCGTTCAGTCTGGGTCGCGACCGCTTCTGCCAGGATCTTGCCCGCCAATGTCGCCAAGGCCACGCCATGGCCGGAATAGCCCGAAGCTGACAGGACATTGGGTGCGGGACGGGCAAAGCACGGCATCCGGTTCATGGTGATGGCCAGGGTGCCGCCCCAAGCATAGTCGATCCTGGTGCCTTTGAGCTGCGGATAGATTGCAAGCATCGGCTTTGACACGGTTTTCACGATGTCTTTCGGGAAGCGGTAGCCATAAGTCTCGCCCCCGCCAAACAAAAGCCGGTTATCCTCGGACAGGCGCCAGTAGTTCACGACGAATTTGGTGTCGAACACGGCAACAGACTGCGACAGGATATCTTGCGCCCGCTGGCCCAGCGGTTCGGTTGCGACGACGAAATTGTTGATCGGCATGACGCGGGCCGCCACCTTGGGTTCGAGCCCGCCCAGATAGCCGTTGCCAGCCAGAATGACCTGATCGCAGGCGACCTGACCCTGCGTGGTATGGACAACGGGTTTGGCCCCATGGTCGATGCGCAGTACCTCCGACCCCTCATGCAGCCGCGCCCCGGCCTTGGCCGCTGCCGCCGCGATGCCAATGGCGTAGTTCAGCGGGTGAAGGTGCCCGGCACCGCGGTCAAGCGCGCCGCCCTTGTAGGCGGCAGAGCCAATCAGGTGGTTGATGGCGGTCTGGTCCAGCGATTCGATCTCGGCGTAGCCATAGTCGCGGCGCAGCTTGTCGGTATAGGCGTGGCCGGCGCGGACCTCGGCGGCGGAATAGCAGGCGGTGGCAACGCCGGGATAGAACGTCACCGGCATCGCATGATCGCGGATCAGCGTTTTGACAAGCGCCTTTGAGTCCTCGGCCAGGTCCCACAGGCGGTGCGCCGGTTCGCGACCCACCGCAGCCTCCAGCCAATCCTGATCTTGCCGCTGGCCGGAACCGACTTGACCCCCGTTGCGACCAGAGGCGCCAAAGCCGACCCGGTGCGCCTCGAGCAGGACCACGTCAAAGCCACGCTGCGCCAGATGCAGGGCGGCGGAAAGGCCGGTATAGCCGCCGCCAACCACGCAGACATCGGCTTTGGTCGCACCTTGCAATCGGGCAAAGGGCGCAAGCGGCGTGGCGGTCGCGGCGTAGAAAGAGGCCGGGTATTCACCCGGCCGGTCGTTCACATGCAGCAGGTTCATACGTTCAACAACAGATGCTGACGCTCCCACGGGCTGATGACTTGCAGGAACTCTTTGTATTCATTGCGCTTTACCGAGTCGTAGACCCGGCAGAAGTCAGCCCCCAGCACCTCTTTCAAGGCCGTATCGGCGTCCAGCAGGTCCAACGCATCGCCCATGTTGGTGGGGATGGCGTCATTTGCGACATAGGCGTTGGCCTTGAACTCTGGCCGCGGCTCGCGCTTTTCCATCAGGCCAAGATAGCCGCAGGCCAGTGTGGCGGCGATGCCAAGATAGGGGTTGCAATCCATTCCCGGCAGCCGGTTTTCGACACGGCGGCCCGAGGGTGACGAGACCGGAATGCGCAGGCCCGTCGTGCGGTTGTCGCGGCCCCACTCCAGGTTGATCGGCGCTGAGAAGTCGGGGACATAACGGCGATAGCTGTTCACATAGGGCGCCAGAACGGCGATGGCTCCGGTCAGGTGGTTCTGCATCCCGGCGATGAAATGGTAAAAGCCCGGGGTTTCCTCGCCCTTGCGTTCGGCAAAGATGTTCTTGCCGGATTTGCTTTCCACGACCGAAGTATGGATATGCATCGCGCTGCCCGGCTCCCCGGCAATCGGCTTGGCCATGAAGGTGGCAAAGCAGTCGTGGCGCAGCGCGGCCTCGCGGATGAGCCGTTTGAAGAAGAACACATCGTCGGCAAGCCGCACCGGATCGCCGTGGGCGAGGTTCAGCTCGATCTGGCCGGCGCCGCCCTCTTGCAGGATGCCGTCAATCTCAAGGCCCTGCGCCTCGGCATAGTCATAGATGTCGTCGATCACCTTGCCGTATTCGTCGATGGCCGACAGGCTGTAGGCCTGCTTGCCCGCCGCCCGCCGCCCCGAACGGCCCATCGGCGCTTCGACCGGCATGTTGGGGTCGATGTTGCGGGCGGTCAGAAAGAACTCCATCTCCGGCGCCACGACCGGGGTCCAGCCTTGCGCGGCATAAAGGTCGCAGATGCGTTTGAGCACGTTGCGCGGGCTGAAGGGCACCGGATTGCCCTCTTGGTCCTGGGCGTCATGGATGATCTGCAAGGTCACATCGGCCGTCCACGGCGCTGCGGTGGCGGTGGAAAAGTCGGGCACCATGTACATGTCGGGTTCGGTGAAAGCGTCAAACGGATTGTCGGCCCACTCGCCGGTGATGGTTTGCAGGAAGATCGAGTTCGGCAGGAAATAGTTGGTTTGCTTGGCAAATTTCCCGGCAGGCATGGCCTTGCCCCGCGCCACGCCGGCAATGTCGCCGATCACGCATTCCACTTCATCGACCCTGCGGTCGCCAATGTATTCACGGGCTGCGTCGGGCAGTTGGTCGGTCCATTTGGCCATTTGTCACACTGTTTTTCGACCGCGGACCCTATGTCCGGGGTTCCTTGAAGAAGGCCGCGATCTGCGCGGCCAGGGTCTTGTCCTGAATAGGCTCGGTCAGGCGTAAAGATGCGGCCGCCATCAGCTCGTCTGGCACGACACCCTTGCCCCGCGTTTTCATCAGGCCATCAACGAATTCGGGGCGGAACTCGGGGTGGGCTTGCACGGTGAAGGCACGATTGTCGTACAAAAGCGCCGCATTGGCGCAAAAGTCGTTGCTGGCGACCACGCGGGCACCCCTTGGCACCTCGGTCACCTGATCGCGGTGCCAGGCGTTCAGAGTCAGTTGCTGGTCACCAAACTGGTAATCCTGCGCGCCCACGGCCCAGCCGCCAGCGTGCCGTTCCACCTTGCCCCCCATCGCCTGGGCGATGATCTGATGGCCAAAGCACACGCCGACCATCGGCACATGCGCGGCGAAACTATCGCGCACGAACTGTTCCAGGGGTTCGATCCAGGGATGATCCTCGTAGGTCGCGTGGCGCGAACCGGTGATCAGCCAGCCGTCGCACTCTTTGACCGAGGCGGGGAATTGGCCCTCGACCACGCGAAAGGTGCGGAAGCTAAAGCCATGACCGGCCAGCAGACGGGCAAACATGTCCGGGTAATCGCCCATCTCGTCCTTGAGGGCGTCAGGCGCGAGGCCGGTTTGCAGGATGCCGATCAGCATGACGTGTCCGTTGGTTCAGGGGCAGTCTAGCGCCGCGCCCCCAGGTACGGTCAAGGGGGCGCGGGTTTTTGCAAAGACTCACACCGTATCGAGATACAGTTCGACCTTTTCGGCGTCGGACAACTCGTCAAGATATTGCAGTTCCTGCCGTTTGGTCGAGACGAAGTTCTTGATCAATTCGGGATGCAGGAATCGCGGCACGATGTCGCTTTGTTCGATGGCCTCGATCGCAGCCTCCCACGATGCCGCGATCTGCGGCAGGCCCTCGACGGCATAGGCATTGCCGACGATCGGGGTTGGTGGCTCCATCTCGTTCTCGATCCCGTCCAAAGCAGCACCCAGAATGGCGGCGAGCATCAGGTAGGGGTTGACGTCGCCCCCCGCCACCCGGTGCTCGATCCGCCGGGCCGAGGGGTTGCCTGCGGGGATCCGGATGGCCGAGGTGCGGTTTTCATAGCCCCAGGACACCGCCGTCGGGGCGTGCTTGCCGGGGACCAGCCGTTCGTAGCTGTTCTGGTGCGGCGCAAACAGCAAGGTGCTGTCGTGCATCGCGTTCAGGCAGCCCGCCACCGCTTGCCGCAGGATCACCGAGCCCTTGGGTCCGCCCGAATCGAACACATTGCGACCTGACTCGTCGATCAGGCTGAAATGCGTGTGCAGGCCAGAGCCGGAATATTCCGGATAGGGTTTGGCCATGAAGCTCGCGGCAAAGCCGTGGCGGCGGGCCAGACCCTTGACCAGCATCTTGAAGAGCCACGCATCATCGGCGGCGCGCAAGGCGTCATCGCAGTGCATCAGGTTGACTTCGAACTGGCCAAGGCCGGTTTCGCTGGTCGAGGTGTCGGCCGGAATGTCCATCGCCTCGCAGGCGTCGTAAAGGTCGGTGAAGAAGGTGTCGAAGGCGTCAAG
>JANXPK010000824.1 GCA_025357355.1 Rhodobacterales bacterium | reverse complement strand
CGCTTCGGCCGCTTCATCGACATCAACGGTGCGGGCTTCATGGTCACGTGCATACTTGATAATGTATGAGACGTGGCGGCTCTGGACGTCGAGGACGTGGGTGATGTTCGCACTCGTGCCGACCTGGGAGAGGCCAATGATGAAGCAGTTCCAGTTGGTTTCTGGCAGGGCGAACGGCCCCGGGGGCCGTGCGAACGTTAGCGCGATACTAAAGAGTCGCCGGGGAAGTTCCAAGTTTGCCGCGGAGCGGTGGCGGTTCGACTGTGAAGTCGTCCCAAGCAAGATGGAGCCTGAATCTGTTGTTCTGAAAATGCGAAACATTAGCCATGTATGAACCATGCCCAGTCTGAGCAGGTCAACCCAACCACACATCGTTGCGGTGGCCAACCAAAAAGGCGGCGTTGGAAAGACAACGACTGCAGTCAATCTTGCGGCGGCCTTGGTGCAGGCCGGGGCGCGAACCCTAGTGATAGATCTTGATCCGCAAGGCAACGCGTCCACCGGGGTCGGAATTTCTGCCGAGGACCGGCGGCCGTCAACCTATGACCTCTTGGTGGAAGAGGTTCCGATCAAGGCCGTGGTTCGAAAGACCTTCTCCGAAGACTTGTTGATCTGCCCGGCAAACAGCGACCTCGCCTCGGCGGACATTGATCTTGTTTCGAATGAAAAGCGCAGTTTCCTATTGCATGACGCACTTCGGCAGCCAGCAGTTGACGAGTTGAACCTCGACTTTGTGCTGATTGACTGCCCGCCATCGCTCAGCCTTTTGACGGTGAACGCCTTGGTTGCCTGCCATGCGGTATTGATCCCACTTCAGGCCGAGTTCTACGCACTCGAAGGCCTCTCCCAGCTTATGCTTACGATTCGCGAGGTACGGCAATCGGCCAATCCGTCTATCCGAATTGAAGGCGTCGTCGTGACGATGTTTGATGGTCGAAATCGGCTTTGCCAGCAAGTAGATAGCGACGTTCGCGCGACGCTCGGGGATTTGGTATTCAAGACGGTAATTCCGCGCAACGTGCGTATCAGTGAGGCGCCGTCATTTTCGATGCCTGTGATCTCATATGATCCCGGCTCAAAAGGAAGCGAAGCGTATATTGCGTTGGCGGCTGAATTTTTGGAGCGTCACCCGATTGGGGGTGCGCGACGTGGGAGCAAATCGTGACCGACAAGAGGCAATCAAGAAGTGGACTTGGGCGCGGCCTTTCGGCGCTTATGGCGGATGTCGCGCAGTCGTCGATACCGTCTCAGCCAGGCGGGCCTACAAATTCAATCCTGCCAGTCGAGTTACTTACCCCGAACCCAAACCAACCGCGGCGTGATTTCTCACCCGACTCTCTGGCTGAGCTGGCGGCCTCAATTCGCCAGAAGGGTGTTGTGCAACCTTTGATCGTACGGCCGGCCGGCGCCGGCCGGTTCGAAATCGTTGCCGGCGAAAGACGGTGGCGGGCCGCTCAGCTCGCCGAGCTTCATGAAGTTCCCGTTCTCATTCGCGATTACAGCGATGAAGAGGTCCTTGAAATTGCGATCATCGAGAATGTCCAACGCGCTGATCTCAACGCCCTCGAGGAAGCTCTCGCCTATCGACAACTGATGGATCGGTTTGGTCACACCCAGGAAAAATTGGCACAGTCGCTGTCGCGCAGCCGAAGCCACATCGCCAACACACTCCGACTTCTGACGCTTCCCGAAGAAGTACAAGCGCATCTTCGCGAAGGCAGGCTGACCGCCGGTCATGCAAGGGCTCTCATTACTGCGATCGATCCGGCGAAGCTGGCAATCGAGGCAATCCGGCGTGGTCTTTCGGTCCGTGATACCGAGCTTTTGTCCAAGAAAACGGTGGGACCAAACGGCCCAAACGGATCGCAGAAACGCGCCGCCACAGAGACAAAAGACGCAGACACCAGGGCGATCGAGGCCGATTTGTCCGCGAATCTCAAGATGTTGGTACAGATAAGCCACAACGGACCGGATGAAGGTGGCGTGTTGTCCATCAGATATCGGACGCTCGACGACCTGGACTTGCTTTGTGACGTCCTGCACAAAATACCAAGGGATATGAAGGGCGCATGAGCATAGTGCCGATTGCGAGGCGCTTGACGTGCGAACGTCAGGTGACAAGAAGGTTTCTCAAGATTGAATTCAGGACCAACGTCCCCGTCTGCGTCGTTCTCAGCCGATCACCCAAAACCTCTAGCAGACCTTCAGTGGCGAGATCGGAAACTGCAGTCCAGTTGAGTTTTGCGCCAATCAAGGCCTCAAGACGGCGAATATCTACGCCCTCCCGCAGGCGCAGCCCCATCAAGAGATATTCGGTTGCTACTTCACCCGGGTCAAGAATGGACCTCGGAAGCTCACCAGTATTTTCGCGCTCGACCGCATCCAGCCATGCCTGAGGAGCTCTGATTGCTTCGGTGGCATGTCTCTTCCCACCGAAACTCAGCCTGCCGTGGGCGCCTGGGCCGGCGCCGATATAGTCTCCACCGCGCCAATATGTCAGGTTGTGCCGTGATTCCTCCCCAGGATTGGCATGGTTTGAAACTTCATAGGCGCCAAGGCCAGCGTTTTCGGTCATCTCCTGAGTCAGCAGGAATAAGTCTGCGGCAAGGCCCTCTTCGGGCAGTCCCTTCAACAAACCACGTTGATTTCGCTCGTGAAAAACCGTGCCTTCCTCCACAGTGAGCTGGTAAAGCGAAAGGTGTGTCGGCGCCAGATTCAACGCGACTTGCAGTTCGGCCTTCCAGTCTGCCAGAGTCTGATCCTGTCGCGCATAGATCAGATCAAAACTTGCCCGAGGAAATGTTGCTTGACCAATCTCGACAGCTTTGATGGCGTCTGAAACCGAATGCATTCGGCCCAATCGCTGCAGCGACAAGTCATCAAGCGCCTGTACGCCGATTGATATTCGGTTGACCCCGGCCTGGCGGTAGGCTGCGAACCTCCCGGCCTCCACTGACCCAGGGTTTGCTTCCATCGTGATTTCGGGATCGTTTGACATTGGCCAGGTGGTGCGAACCTTTTCCAGAATCGCCGCAACCAGTTGTGGATCCATGAGGGACGGCGTTCCGCCGCCAAAAAACACCGACTGCAAAACCCGACCGGCAGTTTCGACGCCCGCACGTTCAATTTCCGACAGATATGCGCTGCGCCAACGGTTCTGGTCTACCGCAGCGGCAACATGACTATTGAAATCGCAATAAGGGCATTTTGACTGGCAAAAGGGCCAATGCAAATAAAGACCGAATCCTGGATTGGTTGTGCCCGTCGCACCCCCCCAGCTGCCGACTTTAGCACTTTCAGCCAAGGCCGACTGGTTGGCTGGCGACCCGGCGGTCAATTTGGCGGATGCATTCGCCTGTTTCACGTGAAACAATCCAGGATCAACTTGCGGGCAGCGTCAGCCCGGTGGCTGATCTGGTTCTTTGCTTCAGGGGCTAGCTCTCCCATCGTTTCGTCACGCCCTTCTGGCTGAAAGATCGGATCGTAGCCGTGGCCAAGTCGGCCGCGTGGCGGCCAGACAACTTGTCCTCGCAGCTGCCCCTCATAGACCCTCACGTCGACGTCAGGCCATGCGACGGCGAGCGTGCAGCAAAACTCAGCCAACCTTGGCTCCGGACTGCGCACGGCCAGCAACAGATCCCAAGTCTTTGCCATCGCGAGCCCGAAATCGCGTCCCTGACCGGTTTCGGCCCAGTCTGCAGTGTAGATGCCCGGCGCCCCGCCCAAAGCCTGAACAACCAAGCCCGAATCATCGGAAATGGAGACAAGCCCAGATTGGCGCGCCGCCGCTCGTGCCTTTAGCACTGCGTTGCCAGCGAAACTCGGTTCACTTTCTTCGGGCTCGCTCAGCGCAAAGTCGGCCAGCGTCCGGAGTCTGACGCCATAGGGTGCCAATAAGGCGGCAAATTCCGCGCGCTTGCCGTCATTCCCGGTCGCGACAAGAATCTCTGCTCCAACCAGGTCACGCATTAGCCCAGCCCAATGGCCCGCATCTGCATAGCGACCAGCTCGGCGACCCCCGCCTCGGCCAGGTCCAACAGCCCCAGCATCTCGGCACGGGCAAACGTCGCGCCCTCGGCCGACATCTGAACCTCGACCATCCGACCACGCCCCGTCAGAACGAAATTTCCGTCGGTCCCGGCCGAACTGTCCTCCAGATAGTCCAGATCAAGCACTTCCTGACCGGCAAAGATACCGCATGACACTGCGGCCACATGGTCGATGATCGGATCACTGATGATTGCGCCGGACTTTCTCAATTGATTGACTGCCAGCCGCAAAGCAACCCAACCCCCGGTGATCGAGGCACAACGCGTGCCGCCATCTGCTTGCAGCACATCGCAGTCGATCACAATCTGGCGCTCACCGAGTGCAGAGCGGTCAACTCCGGCCCGCAATGCCCGCCCGATCAGACGCTGAATCTCTTGTGTCCGGCCAGACTGCTTGCCCGATGCCGCTTCACGGCGCGTCCTGGTGTTCGTCGCGCGAGGCAGCATGCCATATTCGGCGGTAACCCAGCCCAATCCCGTGCCTTTCAGAAACGGTGGCGGCTTATCCTCAACTGTGGCCGAACACAGAACATGAGTTTCGCCCATCTTGATCAAACAGGACCCTTCAGCATGTTTCATGACACCGGTCTCCATGGAAACCGGGCGCATTTCGCTCAACTTACGACCTGAAGGGCGCATCATCCACCTTTTGCTTGTGATATGCCAGATATCCGGGCAGAGCCGACAGTTGCAAGCCCGATTGACGCCCGCTGCGCCAGGTCCGTAAACTGCTCCACTCAAGGAACCAGCAATGTCCGATCGCTCCAGCCTTCTGAGTGAAATGAACGCGCGCTCCCGCGAGGTGTTTCGCCGCGTCGTCGAAGGTTACCTCAATTCCGGCGACCCGATCGGCTCACGCACGCTTACCCGCAGCATGACCGAAAAGTTGTCCGCGGCCACGATTCGCAATGTGATGCAAGACCTCGAATACCTTGGTCTGCTCGACAGCCCGCACATTTCGGCCGGACGCATCCCGACGCATCTTGGTTTGCGGCTTTTTGTTGATGGTTTGATGGAGCTTGGCACGGTCGCCAACGAAGACCGCGCCAAAATCGAGGCTTCACTTGGCGATGGGGGCGGCGATGTCGCTGCGCTGCTGGATCAAGTCAGTGCAACTCTGTCCGGTATTACCCATTCGGCAAGCGTCGTGCTTGCCCCGAAACAAGAGGCCGCCGTTCGCCATATCGAATTTGTCAGCCTCAGCCCGGAACGTGCGCTTGTGGTACTGGTCTTTGCCGATGGCCATGTCGAAAACCGGGTCTTTGCGCCGCCGCCGGGCCAAACCCCCGCCTCGATGCGCGAGGCCGCGAATTTTCTCAGCGCCATCGCCGACGGCCGCCGGTTGTCTGAATTGGCCAACAGCATCGGCAAGGAAATAGCTGACCGTCGTCAGGAAATCGACTCACTTGCCCGCGATCTGGTGGAAAGCGGCCTTGCTTTCTGGGTCAACAGCGGCGACCGCAGTGAACGGCTGATCGTGCGCGGTCAGTCCAATCTCCTCGGTGAAAGCGCCGAAGCGGACAATCTGGACCGGATTCGCACCCTGTTCGACGACCTTGAGCGTAAGCGGGACATCGCCGATTTCCTTGAAATGGCCGAATCCGGCGAAGGTGTCCGCATCTTTATTGGCTCCGAGAACAAGCTTTTCTCACTTTCGGGTTCCACTTTGGTGGTTTCTCCCTATATGAACGCCGATCGAAAGATCATTGGTGCCATTGGCGTCATCGGTCCAACCAGGTTGAACTATGGCCGGATCGTTCCGATTGTGGACTACACGGCGCAACTGGTAGGCCGCATGGTATCAGAACGGACCAAGGGCTAGTGCGAAGACAAGGAAGAAGACATGACCAATCAAGACCCGATCCCTGAAGACATGGACCTGTCCGATCTGGACGCCTTCATCGAATCGGACGAGCTGGCTGCGCTGCGCGCCGAACGCGACGAGATGAAAGACCGTTTCATGCGCGCGCTCGCCGACGCCGAAAATGCCCGCAAGCGCGGCGAGCGGGATCGCCGCGAGGCCGAGCAATACGGTTCCACCCGCCTCGCCCGTGATCTCCTGCCGGTCTATGACAATCTGCGCCGCGCACTGGATTCGGTGACCGACGATCTGCGCAGTCAGGCCTCTGCTCTGACCGAAGGGGTCGAGTTGACTTTGCGTGAGCTGACCAATGTGATGACCAAACACGGTGTCAAGCCGATCTCCCCGGCCATTGGCGACCTTTTTGACCCCCAGCAGCATCAGGCCATGTTCGAGGCGCCCTTGCCCGGTACCAAGGCTGGCCAGATCATCCAGGTGATGACCGAAGGCTTCCTTCTGCACGACCGGCTA
>JANXPK010000816.1 GCA_025357355.1 Rhodobacterales bacterium | reverse complement strand
GCCAAGATCAACGCGCTGGAGCCGGAGTTCATGGCGCTGACCGACGAAGGCATCCTCGCCAAAACCGCCGAGCTGAAAAAGCGCGTGCAAGACGGCGGCGAAAGTCTGGATCAGGTTCTGCCCGAAGCCTTCGCCAACTGTCGTGAAGCGGCCCGCCGCGCTCTTGGCCTGCGCGCCTTTGACGTGCAGCTGATGGGCGGCATCTTCCTGCACCGCGGTAACATCGCCGAAATGCGCACCGGCGAGGGCAAGACACTGGTCGCGACCTTTCCGGCCTACCTGAATGCCCTGACCGGCAAGGGCGTGCATGTGGTCACCGTCAACGACTATCTGGCCAAGCGCGACGCGGCCTGGATGGGCAAGGTCTACAGTGCCCTGGGGATGACCACCGGCGTGGTCTATCCGTTTCAGTCCGACGAGGAAAAGCGCGAGGCTTACCGCGCCGACATCACCTACGCCACCAACAACGAACTGGGTTTCGACTATTTGCGCGACAACATGAAAGCGACCATCGAAGAGATGGCGCAACGCGGTCACAATTACGCAATCGTCGACGAGGTCGACTCGATTCTGGTCGACGAAGCGCGCACGCCGCTGATCATCTCCGGCCCGTCGCAGGATCGCAGTGACCTCTATCAAAAGGTCGACGCACTGATCCCTGACCTGAACGAGGCGCATTTCAAGCTCGACGAAAAGACCCGCAACGCGACGTATACCGAAGAGGGCAACGAATTCATCGAGCAGCGCCTTGCTGCCGCCGGTCTGCTGCCGCCGGGCCAGTCGCTGTATGACCCCGAAAGCACCACGCTGGTTCACCATGTCACGCAGGCGCTCAGGGCGCACAAGCTGTTCCATCGCGACCAGCAGTATATCGTCAAGGATGACGAAGTGATGCTGATCGACGAATTCACCGGTCGCATGATGCGTGGGCGGCGGCTGTCCGAGGGGCTGCATCAGGCGATCGAGGCCAAAGAACATGTCAAGGTTCAGCCCGAAAACGTGACCCTCGCCTCGGTCACCTTCCAGAACTACTTTCGGCTATACAACAAACTTGCAGGCATGACCGGCACTGCCGCGACCGAAGCTGATGAATTCATGGAGATTTACAAGCTTGGCGTTGTCGAAGTGCCGACCAACCGCCCGGTGATGCGAAAAGATGAACATGACGCCGTGTTTCGCACCGCCAAGGAAAAATACGACGGCATCGTCAAGATCATCAAGGACGCCAACGCCAAGGGTCAGCCGATGCTGGTCGGCACGACCTCGATTGAAAAGTCGGAATTCCTGTCGGACATGCTGAAAAAGGAAGGGGTCTCGCACAACGTGCTGAACGCCCGCCAGCATGAGCTGGAGGCCAAGATTGTCGCCGATGCGGGCAAGTTGAATGGTGTCACCATCGCCACCAACATGGCCGGGCGCGGCACCGACATCCAGCTGGGCGGCAACGTCGAAATGCTGGTGATGGAGGCGATTGCCGCCGACCCAACCGTGCACCCGGATGAAGTGCGCAAGCGGATCGAGGCCGAACATGCCGAGGAAAAGGCCGCCGTGATCCGCGCGGGCGGCCTGTTCGTGATCGGCACCGAACGCCACGAAAGCCGCCGCATCGACAACCAGTTGCGCGGCCGCTCGGGCCGTCAGGGTGACCCGGGGCGTTCGGCATTCTTTCTCAGCCTTGAAGATGACCTGATGCGCATCTTCGGCTCGGAACGGCTGGACCGCGTGCTGTCGTCGCTGGGCCTCAAGGATGGCGAGAGCATCGAACATCCCTGGGTCAACAAATCGCTGGAACGGGCG
>JANXPK010000798.1 GCA_025357355.1 Rhodobacterales bacterium | reverse complement strand
CCCCGTGGAGTTTTTGGGCCAAGATGAAACGAAATTTTAGGCAAATTGTCGGAAGTTGCAGGTCAGTTGCAGGTGCCCATGGCCTTGGGGAAGGATTTCGCGGTCTTTTGCAGGCGGCCGCCGTCGATCTGGATCGGGCGGAAGGGTGGGGTCTGCTGTATTGACGGGTCGACCTGGATCAGGGTGTAGCAGCCTTCAAAGACGGTGATATGGTCAGCGCTGTCGCGGGCCCGCAGGGCGACGGGGACTGCGTAATGGGTGGCGCCAGCGGTGCCGTCCTGGGTGATCTTGCCCAACTGAACCTCGACCGAGAAGGTGTTGGCGTAGCCTGCGGCGAAGGTCGGGAAATTCGGGGCGGCGCCGTCGCGATAATAGCTCCACGCCCGCAGGTATTCGTGGCGGTTGACGGCGTTGTAAAGCGATTGGATGACATCGGCGGCGGTGGTGCGGTTGTCGGAATAGTCGGGCAGGGGCTGGGCGGCGGCGGGGGTGGCGAGCAGAAGGAGGAGCAGGGCGGCTTTCATGGGCGTCTCCATTATGGGGTCAGAGCCAGGCGGCGCGGTCGGTGGCGATGGCGGCGCTGACAGCGGTGTGGCCATCGCGGGCGAGCAGCGCGTCGAGGCCTTTGGCGAGGTCGGTGACGAGGGAGAGTCCATCATAGACCATGGCGGTGTAGAACTGCACGGCTGAGGCACCGGCCTTGATCTTGGCATAGGCTTGCTTGGGCGTGGCAATGCCGCCGACGCCGATCAGGGGCAGTTTGCCCATGGTCAGTTGCGACAGACGGGCGAGGGTGCGGGTGGATTTTTCGAACAGGGGGGCGCCGGAGAGGCCGCCCTTTTCGCTGGCATGGGTGGATTTGAGGGGTGGACGGTCGAGGGTGGTGTTGGTGGCGATGATGCCGGCGAGGCCGGAGGCAAGGGCAACCTCGGCGATCTCGGCCAGGTCATCATCGGTGAGATCGGGAGCGATTTTGAGAAAGATCGGGATCGGGCGGGGCAGGGTGGCGTTCGTCGCCATCACGCCGCTGAGAAGGGCGGTGAGGGCGGCGCGGCCTTGCAGGTCGCGCAGGCGTTCGGTGTTGGGCGACGAGACGTTGACGGTGGCGAAATCGACATGGGGGCCGCAGAGGGCGAGCACGCGGGCGAAATCGGCGGCGCGGTCGGGGCTGTCCTTGCCCGCACCGAGGTTGAGGCCAACCGGGACTTGCGTGCGCGGGCGGGCCTTGAGGCGGACGGCGATGGCGTCGGCACCGTCGTTGTTGAAGCCGAAGCGGTTGATGGCGGCACGGTCTTCGGTCAGCCGGAAAAGGCGGGGTTTGGGGTTGCCCTGCTGCGGTCGGGGAGTGGCGGCCCCGACCTCGATGAAGCCGAAACCAGCGCGGGAAAGGGCAGCGATGGTGGTGGCGTTCTTGTCGTAGCCGGCGGCAAGACCGATGGGGTTCATGAGCGACAAACCGGCGAGCGTGGTTTGCAGGCGGGGCGAGTTGAAGGGGCCGGGCAGGGGGGCAAGGCCCGCTTGCAGCGCCCTGAGCGACAGGGAATGGGCGGTTTCGGGGTCGAGACGGTGCAGGAGCGTCAGGCCCGCGCGTTCGATTGGGTTCAAAACACGCCCTCTGGGAAGATGTGGCCGGTGGCGCCGAGGGGCAGCGACTTGTCCCACAGGACATCGGCCGGTTTCAGGATGCGGTAGAGGTGGGGGAAAAGCGCGCCGCCCCGCGAAGGCTCCCATTTCAGGGCGGGGCCGAGGCGGGTGCTGTCGAGCGCCAGGAGGACAAGATCGCTTTCGGTGGCAAAGTATTTGGCGGCGGTTTCGGCGACCTGAGCGGCGGTGGAGAAATGGATATAGCCGTCGGTCAGGTCGATGGGCGCGCCGCGGGTTTCGCCCGCATCGCGAAACGACGTCCATTCTGCACGGCGGAATATCTTGTAGATCAGCATCTTAGCCTTGCGCCACAGTGACGGCGGTGCCGTAGGCCAGAACCTCGGTGATGCCATCCATGATTTCATTGGCGTCATAGCGCATGGCGATGACGGCGTTGGCGCCCATGTCGGTGGCATGGCGGACGAGGATGTCATAGGCCTCTTGTCGCGCCGTTTCGGCCAAGGAGGTATAGACCGAGAGGTTGCCACCGAAGATCGACTGGATGGCGCCGCCGAGATTGCCAAGGGCCGAACGCGAGCGGACGGTCAGGCCGCGGGCAACGCCATGGACCTTGGTGACACGGTAGCCGGGAAGGTCATTGGTGGTGGTGACGATCATGGGGCGGCTCCTGCAATGGACCGGTCCCGTGATGCCTGAAGG
>JANXPK010000797.1 GCA_025357355.1 Rhodobacterales bacterium | reverse complement strand
GCAGATCGACGACAACCGGTTGTTCCGCTGGTTCGTGGGCCTGCCGATTGACGCCCGGGTCTGGCATCCGACGGTGTTCAGCCACAACCGCGACCGGTTGATGGCGGCGGATGTGGCGCGGGAGTTTCTGGCGGCGCTGATGGGGCTGGCCGAGGTCAAGGCGCTGTTGTCGGGCGATCATTTCTCGGTCGACGGCACTTTGACCGACGCCTGGGCCTCGATGAAGAGCTTCCAGCCCAAGGACGGCTCCGGCCCGCCGCAGGGTCCGGGGCGGAACGGGATGCGCGACTTTCATGGCCAAAAGCGCAGCAATGAGACCCCTGCCAGCACAACCGACCCCGATGCGCGGCTTTACAAGAAGTCGGACGGCCAGCCGAGCAGGCTGTGCTATATGGGTCATGTGCTGATGGAGAACCGGAACGGGCTGGCGGTGGCGGCGACGCTGACCCATGCGACCGGCACGGCGGAGCGCGAGGCAACGCTGGCGATGCCGGACCGCGGAAAGCGCAAGTCCGGCATCACGCTTGGGGCCGACAAGGCCTGTGACGTGACCGACGTCGTGGGCGATCTGCGCGCCCGGGGCGTCACCCCCCATATCGCCGTCAACGCCACCGTGTCCAAACGCGGCGTGGTCCGCAAGACCGCCGTGGACGAGGCAACCCGCAGCAGCGATGGCTATGCCGTCAGCCAACGCTGCCGCAAACGCATCGAAGAGATATTCGGCTGGATCAAGGAACAGGCAGGCTTCGCCCCGGTCAAGGTCCGCGGCAAACCAAAAGCGGGCGCCACCTTCACCCTCGCCGTCGCCGCCTGCAACCTGATCCGAATCCCGAAACTGCTGGCCAGACCCGCAACCTGAGCCAAACCTCGAAAGGGCGGTATTGCCCAACCCAATCAAAGGCACCCAAAACCCAGACACAAACCGACAAAATCAACCCCAAAACAGAAATCCCGAAGAAGCAGGGACTTCTTCAGCAACCTGCTAAGTCCAAAAACATGTTCTGACCTAATGTTGATTCTAGAAAAGCATTTGAGTCCGCGACAGCCCATTCGCATCGCTCAAGGAAGGACGGAGTAATTTTGGACAAGATGGGGTTCCAGAATAATGCCATCTTAGGGTCGGCGGTGATTTTCTCCTTAGCTTTCTTTATTTCGCTCAGTAGGCTGGCCGCAGCAATCGCTCCATACTGGGGGTCAATCGGGCCAAGGCTGGACTGTTTCCCCATGAGTATCTGCCTGCAGGAACTTGCGATCATCGTGCCAGCCGACATGGCGATCTGAGGAACGATTGCTCGAATGTCCCGACCAAACATATCGCGGAGATATTCAACCAAGGATGCTGTTGCCTGGCCGTCGCCCCCTGGAGTGTGAAGGATAAGGTCGAGGCCTCGTTCACGTTTAAGGCCGTGAATGCAGAGCATGAAGCCGTTCTTATCTTCGTCGTTTATTTCGACGCCATCTATGCGTTTGGTCAAGAACCCGGAATAGTAGGCGATGAGATTTCGCCCAGTGTGCCGCGATGTTAGCCTGATACCAGCGGCCCTTTCAGTTGACCTCTGCCCTTGAGCGGCTTGTGATTGAGGTTACGGCCGCCGGGTCGTTTGCGAAGAAGTTTCATGCGGTGCAGCAGGCGGTGACGATGGCATCGTAGGTGTCCAAGACGGTGATGGCGAGTTTGTTGGCGCGCAGGCAGGCCCAGACGTTTTCGACGGGGTTCAGTTCCGGCGCATAGGGCGGCAGGTGGAGGAGTGTGATGTTGTCGGGGACGGTGAGCTCCTTTGCGCCGTGCCATCCGGCCCCGTCCAGGATCGGGATGGCATGGGCACCGGGGGCGATGATGCGGGCGATTTCGGCGAGGTGTGCGTTCATCGCCGCAGTGTTGACGAAGGGCAGGACCAGGCCCACCGCAGTGCCCCGCGCCGGGCAGACGGCCCCGAAGATGTAGCTCCATTGATAGCGGGTGTCGCGGGGGGCACGGGGCCGTGTGCCGCGCCGGGCCCAGATGCGGGTCAGGGTGCCCTGCTGGCCGACCCTTGCTGCGTCCTGGAACCATATTTCCAGCGGCTTGCCTTGCGCCCGCGCCGGGATGGCTGAAGCTACCGCTTCGGGGAAGTTTTTTTGAACGCCGCCTGCGCTTCCGGGTCCGACTTCGGGTGCTGCGGGCGCACTGACAGCCGCCGGAAGCCCAAAGCCGCAAGCTGCTTGCCGACACTGCGCTCGTGCAGGTCCACGCCGAATTCGGTCGCGATGCGGGTTTGCAAATCGCGCCGCCGCCAGCGCACCACCCCGTCGCGCGCCGGGTCGGGACCGGCCTCGACCCAGGCCGCAAGTTCGGCCATCTGCTCCGGCACCAGCCGCCGCGGGCGGTGCGGCCCCTTCCGGTTCACCAGCCCTGCCAGCCCTTCGGCGTTGTCGCGGTGCACCCAATCCCTGAGCGTCTGGCGGTCCATGCCGCAGGCCTCCGCCGCCGTCGTCCGATCTACCCCTTCCAGAACCAGCGCAATCGCCAGCATCCGCCGCGCTGCCCGCGCGTCCTTCGTCTTGCCCGACGCCCGGCGCAACTCCACAGCCGTCAGGTCCACCCGCGTGATCGTAATCCCCGCCATGACCGCCCACATCCCCTGTGGAGAAAGTGAATCACAACCACTACTCCTTGGGAATCCCGAAAGAGTCACCCCAAAGGGCCGCTGGTATCAGATACTTCCTTCGAACACGATCAAAAGTTGACTCGTTGTTCTTGGTTTGTTGAAGCGCAATTTCCCTAAGGATTGTATCCCAATTTGGCATTCGACTTTCCCCCAAAATGGCTTGGAACTTCTGGCGTCCCATAGCTCACGTAAGAGGGAACATGCATCAGTTCGCCCGGGTGGCGCAAGTTTTCCATCGATTCTACCGGGGTGATCTGACCAGCCTCAACCATGAGCCGGAACAATTCAGAATCAGGGCCAGTTTCGCGCATCAATCATCCTCAAAGAAACAAATCGGGAACACTTTGTATATGGGCTCTGACCCTAACAAGTCAATAATGAGTCGATTATGCTTGACGCTAAGCAGAAAAGTTCATATTGTAGCTTCATGAACAAAATGCCCCACCAGACCCGTGTCACCATTCTCAATATGCTCGTTGAGGGTTCGTCCATGCGTTCGATCAGCCGTATCACGGGTGTCTCAATCAACACCGTGACTAAGCTGTTAGAGGACGCGGGCCGGGCTTGTGCCGCTTACCATGACGTGACGGTGCGCGACGTGAAGGCTGCACAGGTCCAGTGCGACGAAATCTGGTCTTTCTGCTACGCCAAGGACATGAACGTGGCGACGGAGAAAGCGGCCCCCGAAGGTGCTAGCGACGTGTTGACATGGACCGCGATTGACCGCGATAGAAGGCTGATCCTGGCCTTTGAGGTTGGCGACCGTTCTGCCGAAACCGCCCGCGATTTTATGGACGATCTGGCAGACCGCCTTGCAACCCGCGTTCAACTGACCACGGACGGCCACAAGGCTGACCTTGAAACAGTTGAAGGCGCGTTCGGCATGGAGGTGGACTATGCCATGCTGATCAAGCTGTATGGCGAGCCTGCGGGCCAGAAGGGCCATGAACGCAAGTATAGCCCGGCTGAGTGCATCGGCGCGCGCAGGGAACTGATCAGCGGCCACGCGGTACAGGAAATGGTCAGCACATCGCATGTCGAGCGCCAAAACCTGTCCATGTGTATGGGGATGCGCCGGTTTACCCGTCTGACAAATGGCTTTTCAAAGAAGATGGAAAATCACCTGCACATGCTGAGCCTGTACTTCGTTCATTACAACTTCGTGCGGATGCACAAGACCTTGCGGATGACCCCCGCGATGGCTGCTGGCGTTGCCAAAGAACTGCACGATATGAATTGGCTGGCGGGTCTGATCGAGGCTGCTGCCCCAAAAGCTGGTCCACGCGGACCCTATAAAAAGCGGGCCGAATAAGCCCCAAGCACAACCTATTGACTCTTGTAAGTGTTTATAGACAAATAAAAACCACAGGGTGTTGAAGCACCCTGCAGCCTAAGCAAACCCGCCGTTGGCTGGCGGTTGATGTGATCACCCCTTGGTCATGCCACGGGTGGTCTTGATCGTCAAGCGTTCAGTCAACGGCCTTTCAAAAGAAAGGCCAAACATGGCTGAAAGACGTAAACCAAGCTACCGCCTCACTTTTGCGGATGCCGTCGAGGTATGGCGGCGCTACTGGGCGGGTGAATACCAGAACCGCATCGCCGCATTCTTCGACGTCAACCAAGGTCGGGTCAACGAGGTGATCAAGGGTTACCGTCACCCGGGCAGCGAATCGGCAGCACGTAGCGCCTGACCAAGGGTCGGGGCGGCGCATGCGGCCCCTTCCATTTTTCCTATTTCAAACTGAGACACTACCGGCCGGGGAAATCGCTTCACAGGTTGGCAGGGCGGCGCTAGGCTGGGGCGAATTTGGGAAGGTGATTATGCGCGCTTTGGTTTGCTTGATCCTCTTGTTGCCCGGTTCAGCCTTTGCCGACACGGTGCTTGCCACCAGTCATGTCACGGCGGTCACGGTCTATCCCAATGGCGCGCAAGTGACACGGGAGGTGACATTCACCGCTCCCGTTGGCGTGCAGGAAGTGCTGATCACCGATTTGCCGGCGGACACCGAGTCAAGCCTGCTGCGGCTGTCGTCCAGCGATGTGGCATTGGGGGCCTTTGCGCTGCGCACTGACCGGTTGCCGCCGCGTGCCGATGACAACTCGCCCGCCATGGTAGCGGCCAAGGCTGCGGTGAAGGCAGCGGAGGTGGACCTGCGCGGGGCACAGGGCAAGGTTGACGGGATCAATGCCGAGGTCGAGGCGCAACAGGCGCAGATCACCTTCCTGACCGCCATCAAGTTGAGCGATGCTGCGGCGACGGCGGACGCTCTGTCGTCGGTGGCGCAGATGATCGGAACCGAAGTGCTGACCGCGCGGATGGCGGCTCTGGCGGCACAGGGCGGGCTGCCGGATGCCAACGAGGCCGTGAGCAAGGCACAACAGGCGCTGAAAACGGCGCAGGACGGGCTGGCGGCGCTGTCGCAGGGCGACAAGGAATACGCAGCACTGTCGGTGGCGGTGACGGGAGCCGGAGCGGAGGGGCATCTGACGGTGACGCATTACGTGGCCGATGCGTCCTGGGCCCCGGTCTATGACATGGCATTGGATCGCAAGGCGGGCAAGCTGGTGGTCGACCGGGGCGTTCTGGTCAGCCAGGCTTCGGGCGAGGATTGGGCGGGGGTCGATCTGACGCTGTCGACAGCGCGGCCCTCTGACCAGTCCGAGCCCACGGCGCTTGGCCCCGAGTTGCGGTCAATCGGTGATCCGGCGCCGCCGGCACCGTTGGATGCTGTTACTACCGGGGGTGAGGCCTTGATGGCGCCGGTTGCAGAGGCTGCGGCCCCCAAGACGGCGGTGGCGACCATGGCTTATCAGGGTGACACCGTGGTCTACCACTATCCAGCGAAGGTCGACGTTGCCTCGGGGGTGGAGAACCTTCGGCTGGCTCTGGATCAGCTGACCTTTACGCCCAAGGTCATCGCCGAGGCGGTGCCGCGCTATGATGCGACGGCCTTCGTGCTGGCCAGTCTGACCAACGACAGCAAGGAAATCCTGCTGCCGGGAACCACCTATCTGCACCGTGACGGGGCCTTGGTCGGGTCGACCGATCTGGCGGTGCTGTCGCCAGGGGCCAAGGTGGATCTGGGCTTTGGCGCCATCGACGGCATCCGGTTGAAGCGCGACATGCCTGAGCGGGCGCAGGGTGATCGCGGTGTGTTCACCGCGTCGACGCAGCTGGAGGAGAAGGCGGTGTTGCAGGTGGAGAACCTGACGGGCGAAGCCTGGCCGGTGCGGGTGCTGGATCAGGTGCCGTATTCGGAGCAGGAGGATTTGCAGATCAGTTATACGGCGGACCCCGCGGTTTCCGTGGCGGATGTGGACGGGAAACGGGGGGTGCTGGCGTGGGACTTTGATCTGGGGCCGGGGGAGAAGAAGGCGATTGCGTTGGATACGGTGCTGAACTGGCCGGCGGGGAAGGTGCTGCAATAGGGTTTGGGGCTGGCACCAAGCCTTTGAGTTCGCTGTGTTAATTGGCCTGATTAACGAAAGATGAAGGGCCTACAAACCACCTACAATTGGCATACAATGCTTCTACAGGAAATTCTACGGCGACGCATAAGCGGTGGCGTTAACCAAGGTGGGCGAATCAGCTGGAGTACCGCTCGGGTTGCGGCTTTGACCCGACCTCGTGTCCGCTTTCCAAGATTGGTGTGCTGAAGCACACGCTAAAGCTCGCTTTTCGCGGAGCAGAGCCATACGAACGATGAAGGAAAAGTGTCGTCCAAAATTCATGCGAAAAATCTGTCAAGCAAGAATTACACTTGATACGAAGGAGCGGAAGAAATTGAAGCCACCAACTGACTCGACAGGATTGACG
>JANXPK010000761.1 GCA_025357355.1 Rhodobacterales bacterium | reverse complement strand
GTCCTGATGAACAACACTTTCCGCAAGATGGCCCTGTCCAGCGCCCCGAAGAAAGGAGCAAAGTGATGGCCGAGACGATCGTTTCCCTGCAAAACGTGAACAAGTCTTTCGGCCCGATCGATGTCCTGAATGACATCAGCCTGGAGGTGAAGGCGGGTGAGGTTCTGTGCCTGCTGGGCGACAATGGCGCCGGTAAGTCCACAGTGATCCGATTGCTTTCGGGGGTTCACCAGCCGACGTCGGGTCAGATGGTGATGGATGGTCAGCCAGTCCTGTTCCGCAACCCGCGTGAGGCGGCCGACCACGGCATCGCCACCGTTCACCAGTTCGGCGGCACCTTTCCGCTGATGAGCATCGGTCGCAGCTTTTTCGTGGGGCGCGAGCCGACAAGGGGTTTCGGCCCGTTCAAGATCTACGACCGCAAGCGCGCCAACGAAATCGCCGTAAAGGCGGTGCAGAACTTCGGCATCACCCGGATTGACGACGGCGACCGTCTGGTGGGCGGGCTGTCAGGGGGTGAAAGGCAAGCTCTTGCCATCGCACGGGCCGTGCACTTTGGCGCCCGCGTGCTGATCCTGGATGAACCGACGGCCGCACTTGGCGTCAAGCAGGCCACCCATGTCCTGCGCATCGTGAACGAGGCGAAAAAGCGTGGCTTGGCCGTCATCTTCATTACCCATCAGGTGATGCATGCCATGGCGGTGGGCGACCACTTCGCCGTGCTCATCCGCGGCGCTGTCGCCTCGGACTTCCGCAAAGGCGAAAAGACGCGGGAAGAGATCACCGACCTTATGGCTGGCGGCGCCAGCATGGCCAGTCTTGAGGCAGAGATTGAAGGCTACATGACCGCACACGACGGCCACCCGCCACAGATGGCGCACTGACCTCCCCGGGGTGCGGTTTCTTCTCTGCACCCCAATCGCGCCCCCGGGCCTCCACGCCAAAAGGGCGCAAAGCAGACCGGGCCGGGCACTTTCCGGCCCGGTTTCCCTGATACGAAAGGCAAAACTATGGCGACCTGGACGCGGGCCTGTGAGGCCAGCGATATCGACCTTGAAGATCTGATCCGCTTTGATCGCGGCACGCAGAGCTTCTGCATCTACCGTTCCCCCGAGGACACGTTTCACGCCACCGAGGGCCATTGCAGCCATGAAAAGGTGCATCTGGGTGACGGTCTGGTGATGGATTTCACCGTCGAATGCCCCAAGCACAACGGCGTCTTCGACTATCGCACCGGCGAGGCGATGCGCGCCCCGGCCTGCGTCAACCTGCGCTCCTATCCCGTCAAGATCGAAGGCGGCCAAGTCTTTATCGAGGTTTAAGATGACATTCCAACTCGCCGCCTGCGCCGAAATGTTGTGGCGCGACAAACCGATTGAAAGGCGCGCGTCCCGCCTGAAAGAGATGGGCTTCGGCGTCGGTCTGTGGAACTGGCCTGCGTGGGATTTGGTGGCGTTGGA
>JANXPK010000725.1 GCA_025357355.1 Rhodobacterales bacterium | reverse complement strand
CGACGACACATTCGGTGGAAGCACAAAGTTTCCAATGGGGCTTTCAATCGCTTTGGCAGGCCTCGCGTTGCCTATCGCAATACTGATCCTGCATCACCCTTCAAGTTTGTCCGCCGCTGGATAATTTGGCACCGGCGTCCTGGGCTCAGGATCCTTCAGGTCGCTTACGCAACAGCTGAACACACCTGCGGCGTCCATTTCGCCACGATAAGGTTTGCCATCGCAACGCGCGACCAGGCGCGGCCGCAGGCGGATCGCGGGCACTGCAAAGAATAAGCTTGCATACGTATGCCGCTTTTCGCAGATATTGGGCTGAAAGCGTATGCTGAAACTGTCGGGAATGATTCGCCGACTTACAAGAGGCAGGGTGCAAGATGGCAGAAAAGAGCGAGGCGTCGCGCATGGTGGTCGAACCAGTCCAGCGACTTGCCGACAACGTCAGCCAGGTCGAACGGCACGACTACACTGATCTTGCTCCCGAAACCCGGATGCGGGCGCAGCCCATGCAGGGCTTTGACGAGATTTACAGCGACATTGTCGACTACATTGTCCGTTGCACGCATCGCATCTGGGATGAACGCGACATCGGCCTGATCTATACCCATTACACGCACAACTGCGTTCTCTACGGCACCACTGGCACGATCTATGCACGGGAAGAGATCGTTCGCGACACCATCCAGCGGCTGGTTTCCTTCCCTGAACGGCGCGGGATGGCGACCCACGTCATCTGGAAGGGAGACGACAAAGCGGGCTTCTACACTTCGCATCTAGTGACTGGGACGGGTCGCCATACCCAGAACGGCCATCTCGGCGCACCGACCGGACGCACTTTCACCTCGCGGACCGTGGCCGATTGCATGATCCTTGAGAACCGGATCTACCGCGAATGGGTGGTGGCTGATACCACGGCCATCCTGCAGCAGCTTGGCCTGGATGTGCAAGGCTATGCGGAAAGGATCGCTAAGTCTGCATTCGACAAAGGTTTGGTCTCATTGGATATTGGCGAGAACCGACTGATGATCGGGCAATATCCGCCCGAACTTGAGGCCGACATCTCGCTGGCCGCAACCGACCTGGAGCGTCACACGTTGCGGTGGCTGCATGAGGTTTTCAACCGCAAGATGCTGGGCATGATTCCAAAGGTCTATGCCCCTACTGTGCAGTATCACGGGCCGTTGATGGCAGAGCTTTATGGGCAGGCTTCGGTCACCCACCAGACGCTGGGGTTGATCGGCTCGATCCCCGACGCGGTCTTTGCGCCGCAGCATGTCTGTTCGACCCCTTGCGAAGAGGGCGGCGAGAAGGTGGCGGTGCGTTGGATCATGGAAGGGCACCACCTTGGCTATGGCATCCTGAACCATCTGGGTGCGCCGACCGGAAAACGCGTGCAGATCATGGGCATCACCCATTTCCACTACAAGGACGGCCGCATTGTGGATGAGTGGCGCGTCTATGACGAGGCCTCGGCGCTCGTGCAGGTTAAGCTTGCGCAAATGGCCGATGCCAAAGCGGCAAGCCTGTCCATCTGAACCGGAAGCGCAGACAAGTTGACGGTTTCTGTCCCTTGCGTGCTGGGGCAGTGCATTCTTCAGCGGCGCCGAATGGCCTTTCCAAGTGAGCTACAAAAGATTTGCAAACGTATGCAATCCGTGTTTAGGATTTCTTCAGGTCGGAAAGGTACAGGCGACCGTTCCGATGGCCGGGCTACCGGCAGGGAAACGACAACACAGGGGATCGACATGAAGGTGAAGTGGTCAAATGGCATTTCCGCCGGCGCAGTCAGCATTGCAGCGCTGATCGCGGGCACCGGCGCCGCGATGGCCGCCTGCACGGTGGACGCCGCAGGTTCGGTACGAATTCTGTCCAACGACTTCGAGGCGCTGCGCGCCATCGAAACCGCCGCCGCTGAATGTGCCACTGACAAGGTGACGGTGACTTCCAACGCCACGACCGAACACAAGAACATCGAGGTTCCGGCGCTGACTGCCAATCCGTCGGAATATACCGTTGCCATGGTGGCCAACAATTCGATCGTGCCCTTGATGAACGGCGGCCTGATCCGCCCGATGGACGACCTTGTCGCCAAATACGGTGCGCAGCTGCAGCCGAACCAGTTGATCAAGATCGACGGCAAGGTCATGGCCATCGCCTTCATGGGCAATGGCCAGCACCTGTTCTACCGCAAGGACATCATGGACAAGGCCGGCATCAAGGACGTGCCGAAGACCTGGGACGATGTGCTCGCCGATGCCAAGATCATCCAGGACAAGGGCATCCTGAAATATCCGCTGGCCGCCGCCGACAAGCCCGGCTGGGACCTCGCGGCAGAGTTCGTGAACCTTTATCTCGGGACGGGCGGCGAATTCTTCAAGCCCGGCAGCGCGGACCTGGCGATCGACAACGACAACGGCAAGGCCGTGCTGGCGACGATGCGCGCCATCACCAAGTTCGAGAACCCCGATTACCTGACCTATGACGCCAATGAGCTGAACAAGGTCTGGGATTCGGGCCAGGTCGCTTTCATGAACCAGTGGGGCTCGCTGGCGGGCGCCGCAATCGACCCGGCCAAGGCCAATCCCGACGTGGCAAAGGCCACTGGCTTTGCCGCTGCACCCACAATCGGCGCTGGTACGGTTCCGGCGGCGGCGCTGTGGTGGGATGGGTTCAGCATGGCCAAGAACATCTCGGACGCCGATGCGGCGGCCAGCTTTCAGGTGATGATGCACGGCACCAGCACCGACATGATGAAGGCCAACGTCAGTGCCGCCACCTGGCTGATCGCAGGCTACGAACCCGGTCCGGCGGCGGTGGGTGTGATAGCCAACGCCAAGGGCGGCGCGCGCGCCTATCCGATGGTGCCTTACATGGGGCTGCTGCACACCGCGCTGTCAACTGATCTGGCCGATTTCATCGCTGGCAAGGAAGACGCCGACAAGGCGCTCAAGGATGTGAAGGCTGCTTATGATACCGCCGCCAAGGCCGGTGGCTTCCTCAAGTAACGACAACCCTGATCCGGCCGCGATGCTCCCCCGCGGCCGGATTTTTCTTGCGCAAGTCCGCCCCTGCCTGTTCGGATCGCATTCAGGCTCTGACCCTTCGGACACTGCTCATGCCGCATCGCACCTTCTTTCTGTTCATCTTCCCGTCGATCCTGGCGATGGTGCTGTTCATCACCCTGCCGATCGTCTCGGTTTTCGTCCAGTCGCTGTTTCACGAACAAGACGCGATCCTGACCGTGGTGGAAAACTGCGATCCCTTCGGCTGCACCAAAGAGACCAAGGTCGATGTCGAGGCGATGGCCGCCTTCAAGGCGACCCATCCCATGGGCCAATTCTCGGGTCTGGACAACTACTTCGACCACAACCACCTCGCCATTGACGACCTTGGACAGATCGTCGCCAACAACACGGGTTGGCGCGATCTGGTCAGTCAGGTCATGAACCTGCCGTTCTACCGGGCGCTTGTCTTTACGCTGACCTATTGCCTCTTGGTCACGCCGCTGGCGATGGCGCTGGGATTTGCCATTGCCCTGGCGGTCAATGCCCTGCCACGCGTGGTACGGGGGACCGCGATTTTCGTGTCGATCCTGCCGATGATCATCACCCCGCTGGTCGGATCGCTGATCGTAGCCTGGATGCTGAACCCGGCAGGCATTATTGGCGCGACGCTGCAATGGCTGTTCAACGATCCCGGCCTAAGTCTTCGGGCGTCGCCTATGCTGACATGGGTTGTACTTTTGGGCTATGGCATCTGGACCAACGGGCCATTTTCCTTTGTCGTCTTCTATGCGGGCCTGCAAACCGTGCCGATGGACACCGTGGAAAGTGCGCGCATCGACGGTGCCAACCGCTGGCAGACCACCCGCTTTGTCACGATCCCGCATCTGGCGCCCTTGGCAACCTTCGTGGCGCTGGTCCAGTTGATGGACAATTTCCGGGTGTTCGAACCCATCATCGGCTTTTCCGCCCAGGCCAATGCCACCTCGCTCAGCTGGATGGTCTACAACGACCTCAACAGCCAGAACGCCCAGCAATTTGGTTCTGCCGGGGCCACCTCGGTGATGACGATCCTCGGTGTGCTGATCCTTTTGTCACCGGTTCTGGTCAGGACCTGGCGCGATTTCAACCGGAAGGTGATCTAGGATGGAGCCGACCCTCCACCGCCTGCCGCCCAGCCTGCGCCTGTTGACCGGGGCATTCCTCACGTTTTGGCTCATCGCCGCCGCCTTTCCTTTTGCCTGGACGGTCTGGGGCAGCTTCAAGGTCGAGGCTGATTTCTTCTCGCGCCAGTCCTGGTGGTTCGCCATCGAAGGTATCTGGACCAAGATGCAGACCGGGCAAACCTTCACGCTGGACGGCTATGACGGCGCCTGGGTCAAGAACGAGTTCTGGAAGCCGGTCATCAACACCGTGATCGTCACCCTGTCGGTCACCACAATATCGCTTTTTGTCGGCACGCTTGGCGGCTATGCGCTGGCG
>JANXPK010000715.1 GCA_025357355.1 Rhodobacterales bacterium | reverse complement strand
CGGTCCTCTGGTGCGGGTGGTGAGGGCGGCCTTGCAGATCGCACGACCATCAGGATGTTTCCACCAAGCTACATCGCGCTCTAAAGGAAGTCGCGGCGGATGCTGCGATGCCAGGTGCGGGCGGCGATTTCTTGGCCGTTCTCATGGGCTTGCAATTCGGTGGTCAGGTGGAAATGCGTCGCGTCGCAGGTCATCCGGGTCAGGGAGTGGTGGCTTGCGGTCAACTCGGGGCGTTTGAGGGTGACGTGGTATTCGCAGACCGTCTCGGCGCTGAGCGGGTCGCCGTCGGTGATGTGGTAGCGCGCGTAGCCGCGTGAGGTGGTGGTGGTGGCGATGTCCGGCATCTCGCAGGCGTAGGTCCAGCGTGGGAAATCGACGGTCATCCGGCCGGTGATGAGGTCGCGGGTGACGCGGCGGGGCAGTTTTTCGGAATGGTGCCAGATGACGGGGGTTTGAGGGGCCGAGGTGGGCGGGCCGAAGGGGCGGAGTGTGGCATCCTCGGCGCGGGGCGTGCGGATGGGCAGGGTGAGGTGGCTGGCGCCGAGGGTGATGGTCAAGGTGGCGAGTGCCGGTGAGGGCCAGGCGATCGGCCAGTAGGTGGTGGACAGGCTGACGGCGATGCGATGACCGGCGGGAAAGTGGTGGGCGATGTCGTCGAGCTCGATCATGGCTTGGGTCGGGCCCGCCAGGGGTGCGGGCTGTTCGTGGTTGGTGCGGTGAGTGAGGTTCAGGAGGCCGAGGCTGACGCGGGTTGCGGCGCCGTTCGGGGCCACGTCGTTCAGGCGGACGGCGGCGAGGGCGCAGGGCTTGTCTGAGGTGAAATGCAGGTGGAGTTTCGGGGCGCCCAGGATTTCCAAGGGATCGGTCAGGGGTTCGGTGAGGAAGACGAGGGAACCTGCGTCATCCTCGCGCTGGTCGCCGGGCCAATCGGCCTCGTCGCCATAGCGGCCAATCTCGCCCGCGCCGATGCCGACCCAGAGGGGGGAGTTGAGGGTGGCGGTGCCTGGAGTGGCGGGGTCGCCGAGGCGGTTGGACGGGTTGAGCGGCAGCGTCCTGGTGGTGATATGGGCCGAGGGCCATGTGGGTTCGCCGACCCAGCGACCGGGGCGCTCGGTATAGCAGGTCTTGGGTGGGACCGGGTCTTGCATCCAGACCCGCAGCATTGGCTCGGCCATGATGCCGGTGTCGCGGCCCTTGAGCCAATGATCGAGCCAGCGCAGCGCCTCGTCCAGCCAGCCGATGGCGGGGCCGACCGTCACGTCATGGGGAAAGCTGTGCGCCCAGGGACCGATGAGGCAGCGGCGGGGGCAGGTGAGGCCGGCGAGCAGGCGCGGGATGCTTTCGGAATAGTTGTCAGCCCAGCCCGAGGCGGCATAGACCGGGATCTGGATGGAAGCGTAGTTTTCGCAGACCGAACCCTGTTGCCAGTAGCCATCGCGGCGCTGGTGGTCGAGCCAGATATGCGACCACGGCTGGTTGGCCGCGATGCGCTGCAACCAGAGGTCGCGCCACTGCGGACCGACGATGGCGGGGTCGGGGGGCAGGTCGTTCTGGGCCATCATGGTGGCGGACCAGTCGATGTTATCCTTGGAAAGGCAGCCGCCGATGTAGTGGACATCGGTGGCATAGCGGTCGTCGGTGGAGCCGAGGGTGAGAATGGTTTTCAGGGCTGGCGGCTGGCGGGCCGCGATCTGCAACCCGTTGAAACCGCCCCAGGAGATGCCGAACATTGCCACCTGACCGTCGCAGAAGGGTAGTCCCGCGATGAAGGCGATGGCGTCGACGCCGTCCAGTTGTTCCTGAAGGGTGTATTCGTCGTGTAGCGTGCCCTCGCTGTCGCCCATGCCGCGGATGTCGAGGCGGATGCAGGCATAACCGTGGCCAGCGAGGTACATGTGGATGCCCTGATCACGGGCGCGGGTGCCGTCACGCTTCCTGTAGGGCAGGTATTCCAGGATCGCGGGGACCGGGGTTGTGGTGTCGGGCAGCCAGGCGCGGGCGGCGAGGATCGTACCGTCGGGCAGGGGGATCTTCAGATCCTCGATCACGCGGACCTGGCAGGGGAAATCGGTGCGGATCATGGGTGGGGTCCGATCAGGGCGCGGCATGGGGTGGAGCGTAGCGGGCTGGCTATGGCGGGGCAAGCGCGGGTGTCCGGGTCTGGGCGGTTTTTGAAAGCGTGGAAAATCAATGGGTTAGGTTTGAGAAATTCATCTTGTGTTAGGGATTGGGGTAGCATGGCGGCAGCAGTGTCTCGGGCGCGTCGGTGGAGGGTACGATTCTGCGAACCAGATTGTTGCGCGGGTGGCGGGGTGAGGGGCTTTTTCGGTCGGCGAAGCGCGTCACAGCAGGCCCCGGGTGGCGAGGTTGCGCATCAGGGCCATGGTGCCGAAGGTCCATTCCGGCGCCTCGGTGGCCAGGCGGACGGTGTTGGTGAGGGTTCCAAGCTGGGGTGCGGCAATGCTGACGCGGTCGCCGAGGTGGTGGGTGAAGCCTTGGCCGGGGCCGTCGCGGTCTTGCACCGGGGCGAACATGGTGCCGCAATAGAGCATGACGCCATCGGGATATTGGTGATGGCGGCCAAGGGTTTGGGCGGCAAGGTCGGCGGGATCGCGGCTGATCTCGGCCATCGAAGAGCGGCCGGTGAGGGTGAAGCCATCCGCGCCGGTGACGGTGAGGGTCAGTTCGAGGTTGCGGATGTCATCGAGGGTGAAGCTGTCATCCAGAATGCGGATGAAGGGGCCGATGCTGGC
>JANXPK010000713.1 GCA_025357355.1 Rhodobacterales bacterium | reverse complement strand
TGATGCGGCGGCACAGATCGCCATTCTGGATACGGCGGCGGGCAGCAAACCCGCTGCCATCGTTATCTCTCCGACGATCTTTGAGGCTTTGGGCGACCCGATTTCCGCCGTCTCAGACGCGGGCATTCCGGTCATCATCATCGATTCCGGGGCCAAGACCGACAATTACGCTTCGTTCCTGACCACCAACAACGTGGCTGGCGGTAAGGCGGCGGCGGATGCGATGGCCACCTGCATCAAGGAACGTACCGGCAAAGTGGCGGGCAAAGTTGCCTTCATCACCGCGATGGCGGGCCATGAATCGCTCGATAGCCGGGACAAGGGCTTCTCGGAGGGCATCGCGGCCTACCCCGATCTGAAGAACATCGGCAACCGCGTTGCGAACAACGAGGAAGCCGAAGGCATGAGCCTGACCGCCGACATGCTGACCAAGGACTCCGATCTTGTCGGCATATTTGCCGACAATGCCCAGATGGGCACCGGGGCCGGAACTTCGATCAGCGAACAGAAACTGGGCGACAAAGTCTGCCTGGTGGCCTTCGACGCCGACAAGGGCGAGGTCGAGCATCTGAACGATGGCTCGATCTATGCGCTGATCATCCAGGATCCCTACATGATGGGCTATGCCGGCGTGTGGGATGGCTATGCGGCGGCGCATGGTGTGCGGTTGCCCAAGAATGTCGACACCGGTGTGGGTGCAGTGACCAAAGCCAACATGGGCGATCCGGCTTTTGCCGGGCTTTTGGACGTGACCAAGCGCAAGCTGTCGCCGTTTACCGGCAAGTAAGCGTTCAATCGGTCTGGGGCGCGTGCTGCGCCCCGGACCTTTTCGGTCAATTCGCACCTCCAGCAGGATCTTTATGGGCAACACTTCCGAGGGCAACCTTTTCCGCAACCTTCCGGTTGAGACCTATGTCATAAGCTTCACCCTTGTCCTGTGGATCGTGCTGTCGCTGGTTGCGCCAAACTTCCTGACCGAAGGCAACATCTCCAACATGATGCGGCAGGTTTCGGTCGCGGCCATCGTGGCGATCGGTGTGCTTTGTACCATCATCATTGCCGGAATTGACCTTTCGGTCGGGTCGGTCGCGGCATTTTGCGGCGTGCTCGTCGCACAATTGCTGTCGCATCAGTTCGGCGTCCCGGCCTCGGTCGGGCTGGCCCTGCTGGCCGGCGTCGGTATCGGCGTCACCAATGCCTTGGGCGTCGGGGTTCTGGGCATCCCGCCTTTCATCGTGACCCTTGCCGGCCTTCAGGTCTATCGCGGACTTGCGCTTTTGATCTCGGGCGGGATGACGGTCGGGGGGCTGCCACCGGGGATCAAGGATTTTGCGCGCGGCGGGGTTCTGGGCATACCGGACCTGTTTCTGACCATGCTCGCGGTTGCTGTCTGCGTGCACTATATCCTGCGCTATACCAAAACCGGGCGCTATCTTTACGCCATCGGATCGAACGCCGAGGCGTCGCGGCGTCAGGGCATCCCGGTGTTGCGTGTGACCATCGTCGCCTATGTATTCAGTTCGAGCCTGGCCGCATTGGCGAGCATCCTGCTGGTATCGCGCCTTAGCGTTGCCTCGCCTTCCATGGCGAATGCCTATGAATTGCAGGCCATTGCCGCGGCGGTGGTGGGCGGCGCGAGCCTGTTTGGCGGGCGCGGCACCGTGTTGGGTGCGGTCGCCGGAGCCGTGCTGTTCACCACAATGGGCAACGGAGCCGTTCTTCTGGACGTCGATCCTTTCTGGGAAATGGTATTGGAGGGTGTCTTGATTGCCCTTGTGGTCTACCTCGACAACCTGCAGAAAAAGCGGTCGAGTGGTTCATAGACTGTTGCCGAACTCCCCGACTTTGGACTTAGTCAGAAAATCAGCGGCGGAAACGCCCCAGTGGAACGTCGGGAAAGGAAGCCAGCCATGGCCGCAGTGATGCAAGCTGTCGTGTGTCGCGCACCAAGCCAAATTGCCGTCGAAACCCGTCCCATCGACGTCGTT
>JANXPK010000703.1 GCA_025357355.1 Rhodobacterales bacterium | reverse complement strand
CCTTCATAAGACGGTCCTCCGGGACGGGTGGCGAGGGCGGCCGTACAGACCAAGCGGCCATCATGATGGTTCCATCAGGATTGATCGCGATCCAAGAAAAGATGAAGGACCGGGTCGGTCAAGCTGGGGCACGGCAGCGGGCTGTCAACTGAAGCAGTACAGGCGCAAGAGATCGGAGGGGCTGGTGTAAGGCACCGCCATCGTGGCAAATCCGGCATCGCGGCCCAGTGCCTGCCAGGTGGCGGCGGTTTCGGGAAAATCTGCGGTGGCGAAATGCTCGGCGACGGCAGTGTGTTCTTCGGGGCTGAATTCGGTCCAGCCACGGCGCTGGTCGGACCAGCGGCGGAGCCAGGCGTCGCGATCTTCTCCTTCTTGGCGGGCGAATTCGTAGATCATGAAAAGACCGTCTTGCGGCACCAGTTTGCGGATGGCGCGGATGGCGCGGCGTTTGGCGGGCGTCAACAGATGATGCAGGGACAGGCCGATCCAGGCGACGTCGGCGGGTTCGCGGCGCTGTGCCAGGAGAAGGGTGAAGTCGCCTTCGATGAGTTCGGTCGGGCAATCGAGGTCCTGCACCGCTTGGGCGGCCATGGCGAGGGCAGGGCGGGACAGGTCCATGCCGCAGTAGCTGGAGATGGCCTGGCCTTGCAGGGCGGTCAGGCTGGCGCTGCCATCGCCACAGGCGATGTCGAGAAAGCGGAACGGCTGCGGAGCACGGGTTTTCAGGACTTGGGCCAGAGTGGCATAGGCCTCGCGGTGGAACAAATGGTTGCCAGCCACGATCTTGTGATAGATCTGCCAGTTGGTCTGAAACAAGGCTTGCTCTGGCGTGGCGGCCAGATCCGCGAACGGCGTTGGGTTGGCCACGGCGCATCTCCATTCATTTCGCGCCAAGCATAGCGGAGGGCGGGGCATCGTGCGAGTGTCAAGCTTGCGGCCGGACTTTCGGGGCACGGTCGGCTCAAATGGCCGTTGACCTTTCATTTCGGGGCGGCTAACCCTTGGGCTGTGGCGCTTTGTAACCGGATTGCGGGCCACGTTAAATAAACCGCTAAAAGGGTCAGGGCTGCGCCCCGGAACCTTTTGGTTGCGGGGTTTTTTGTTTGGGGACGGCGATGGCGAAATCGGGCACGAAAGAGTGGAAGACGCGCACCAAGCTGGTACATGAGGGCAGCCGCCGCAGCCAATATGGCGAGATGGCCGAGGCGATCTTTCTGACCCAGGGCTTTGTCTATCCCGATGCCGAAAGCGCCGAGCAGCGGTTCATCAAGGCCGGTGAGGACGAGTTCATCTATGCCCGCTACGGCAACCCCACCACACGGATGTTCGAAGAGCGGATTGCGGCGCTGGAGGGGACCGAGGATGCTTTCGCGACGGCAAGCGGCATGGCGGCGGTTTCGGGCGCGCTGATGGCGATGTTGCGGGCCGGCGATCACGTCGTCTCGGCCCGCGCCCTGTTCGGGTCGTGTCTTTACGTGATGGAAGAGGTCTTGCAACGCTTTGGCGTCAAGGTGACCTTTGTCGATGGTGCCGATCTTGCGCAGTGGCGGGCCGCCGTGACGCCGGGAACCAAGGCGGTGTTCTTCGAGAGCATGTCGAACCCGACGCTGGAACTGGTCGATATCGGTGGTGTGGCCGAGATTGCCCACCAGGCCGGGGCGCTGGTCATCGCCGACAACGTCTTTGCCACGCCGATCTTTTCGCGCGCGGTCGAGCAGGGGGCCGATGTCGTGGTCTATTCGACCACCAAGCATATCGACGGTCAGGGCCGGGCGCTGGGCGGGGTGGTTTGCGCCAGCCGCGAGTTCATCCGCAAGACGCTGGAACCCTACATGAAGCACACCGGCGGGTCTATGAGCCCGTTCACCGCCTGGATCATGCTGAACGGCATGGCGACGCTGGACCTCCGGGTGCGGGCGTCGGCGGCCGCTGCGCAAAAGATTGCCGAGACGTTGGCCGATTGGCCGCAGGTGGGCCGCGTGATCTATCCGGGTCTTGCGTCGCATCCGCAGCATGCGCTGGCGATGGCGCAGATGGGCAATGGCGGCACTCTGGTGACGTTCGAGGTGGTGGGCGGCAAGGTGGCGGCGTTCGCCTTCTGCAATGCGTTGCAGATTGCCAAGATTTCCAACAACCTGGGTGATGCCAAGACCATCGCGACCCATCCGGCCACAACCACCCATCAGCGCTTGCCACAGGACCAGAAAGACGCCTTGGGGATCACGCCGGGTCTGATCCGGCTGTCGATCGGGCTGGAGGATGTCGACGATCTGATCGACGATCTGGCGCAGGCTTTGGGCCGGAATTGACCGGGGCGGGGCAGGACGGTTCTGGTCCTGCGGGTGGCCGGATGTCGGGTTTCTGACGGATCGCTTCGCCAGGGCTTGGGACAAGGCCGGCTTTGCCCTATATTGCGGGTTTGCGAACGGGCTGTCACAGGGGAGCGCTGCCATGAACATCCATCAGCCGGAACTGGACCGCAAGCCGACACGGGCCGAGGCGGCGGCAGCGCTGAGCCTTTTGAAGCAGTGGGCCGACCGCGCCAGCGAGGCCGAGATCGTGGGCCTGTGCCCAAAGGTCGGCGTTCTGGTGGGCGAGGCGGGGCCGGTGTTGCGCCGCGACTATCCCAGCGATTTCCGCGTCGATGACGCTTACAAGGACAGCCTGCCCGATCTGCAGAACGGCCCGGCCAGCCTGATCGTGGGCGCGCGTCAGACCATCCAGCATGTCGGCATCTCCAACTTCCGGCTGCCGATCCACTACCGCACCCGCGACAACGGGCCGCTGACCTTGGAAACCTCGGTCACCGGGACGGTCAGTCTGGAGGCGGAAAAGAAGGGCATCAACATGAGCCGCATCATGCGGTCGTTCTATGTTCATGCCGAGCGGGAGTTCTCGTTTCAGGTCATCGAACATGCGCTGGACGACTACAAGCGCGACCTTGGCAGCTTTGACGCCCGCATCCAGATGCGGTTCTCGTTCCCGGTCAAGGTCGACAGCCTGCGCTCGGGCCTGACGGGCTGGCAGTATTACGAAATCGCGCTGGAACTGGTCGACACGGGCGGGGTGCGCAAACGCATCGTGCATCTGGACTTTGTCTATTCGTCGACTTGTCCGTGCAGTCTGGAACTGGCCGAGCATGCCCGCCGGGTGCGTGGGCAGTTGGCGACGCCGCATTCGCAACGGTCGGTCGCGCGGATCTCGGTCGAGGTGGTGGGCAGCGAATGCCTGTGGTTCGAAGACCTGATCGACCTCGCCCGCGACGCGGTGCCGACCGAAACGCAGGTGATGGTCAAGCGTGAGGACGAGCAGGCGTTTGCCGAACTGAACGCCGCCAACCCGATCTTTGTCGAGGACGCTGCCCGCAGCTTTTGCGCGGCGCTGCTGGAAGAGAAACGGGTTGGCGATTTCCGCATCGTGGCCAGCCATCAGGAAAGCCTGCACAGCCATGATGCGGTGTCGGTGCTGACCGAAGGGGCGACCTTTGCCGCGGACAGTCTGGACCCGCGGCTGTTTGCCTCGCTTTACCACGTGGGGTGAGGCGGCGGCGATTGACTGGGGGGGTTCACACCCCCCAGACCCTCCGTGGGATATTTATGAAAAGATGATGGAGGGCTCGCGGCCTATTGCCAACAGCTGACCAACACCGTCATGCCGCGTGCCGCTGCGTTCAAGGCGTCGGGGGTTGCCTGATTGGTGCCGGTCGATGCGGCCGGGGTCAGGCCATGCGCGGTCAGCGTCGTCATCAATTCGTCGGCGGAGGCGGCAAAGGCCACGCCTTGCGGCAGTTGCTTGGTGGCGGCGGGATCGGCGGGCAAGAGCATGCCGAGAACAGCACCCGTGTCGTCGAACACCGGGCCGCCAGCATCGCCGGGCAATGCGGAAAGGGTCAGCCGGGTCAGGCCGGTTTCGCCGTTCAAGCCTTTGGTATCCTCGACCGTGCCGATGGTCATGACCGGGGCGGGCAGGCGATCCTCATAGGAATAGCCCGATACCGAGACCTTGGTGCCAAGCTGCGCTGCCGAGGCGGCGAAGGCCGCCACGGCCTTGGGGGCCAGTGGCTTGGCAGGGGTCAGCACAGCGATGCCGGTCGCCGGATCGCTGAAGCTGACGGTCGCCTCGATGCCGCGTTCCAGCACGATCTTGCCGCAACCTGTGACTGCGGGCAGGGCGGTCAGGACCGAGCCCTGGGCATCGATGAAGAAGCCCGTGCGCGAGTATTTGGGGTGGCGCACCTCCAGCCCGGACAAGAGGCCGCGCTTGGCGGCATCGGCCAGCGGCACCAGACCGGGGTCGAGCGACTTGTCACCAAGGCTATGGAAGCTGGCCTGAATGGCGGGCAGGATGCGTTTCATGCGGTCGGCATCGGCCAGGTTCCAGCTGACCAGGTAGCCTTTGACGGCATCGCCGCTCAGGGCCGCAAAGACCAGCGTCTCGATCTTGTCGTTCTTGGCGTGAATGGTGAAGCCCTTGTCGTTGAGCCCGCGCTCGCCTTCGGGCGGCACTATTTCCAGACTTTGCAGCACATCGTAAAGCCCCGACAGCCCGGCCTGACCGCCCGGCTCAGAGATCAGCATCACCTGCAGGCCCGACCCCGCCTTGTCCTTGTAACGCACGAACGGCGGCTCGTAGCGGTCGAACTGGATCAGCGCCGTCGGCAGGGTAATCTCGATCCCGGATTCGGCCTCGCTGACGGTGGCAAAGCCGAACTGGACCTGATCGGTGCGGAATTGTCCGGTCAAAGCCACGCGCTCTTTGGTGGACAGCACGCCGGTCTGGTCATGGCCTTGCGCTGCTTGCCAAGCCGCCATCGAGACCCGCGAGCTTTTGCCGATCGCGCCATCGACCGGGCCGACATAAAAACCGTACCATTTGAGCGCGTTTTGCAGCTCTTGCCGGTCGGCCGGGCTTAGGGCAGCTTCGGCGGCGCGGGCTTCCTTCAGCGTCTCTTCGGGTTGGGCTGGCACCACGGGCGCCACCTGGCTTGCCGGTTGTGCTGTGGCCGGAGCAGTTGTGGTCGTCGCGGGCGCAGTCGCCGCCGCATTGTCCGCCCCGACCGGCCAGAATTTCTGACCGAAACTGGCGCCGTCGGACAGATAACTGTCGGCCGGGATCATGTTCTGGCCAAGCAGGCTGGCCAGACGGGCAGTGGCGGCGTCCTTGGTCGCGGGCCCGAGGGCAATGCCGTACCAGCCGGTGCCAAGCTTGTAGCCCTCGACATCGGGAAAGAGCGCGGCATAGGCGCGGGCGCGGTCCATGGCGGCTGCGAGAGAGGGCTGGGCCTCGATCTGCAGCCAGGCCTTGTCCTGCGCCTGCAGCGGCAAGGTAAACAAAAGGGCGCACAGCCCGAACACAGCGGCAAGAATTCTCATCGACGCAATACCCTTTTCCCCGGCCACCCTGACTTCTGGCGGCTTTTGGCAGACAGTAGCAGACCAATCAGCGGATGCACCCCCATTTTGCAGGGATTTCCCGGGGCTGGGGCAGGCGGGCCACATTGACCCTTGGCGCCCCTCCCCCTATGGAGGGGGCGCATCGCCAGAGGCCCAACCCATGTCCACCAGCCCGTTTGCGCCCGCCACGCCCCGCAGCTTTCAGGAGGTCATCCTGCGGCTGCAGACCTATTGGGCCGCCGAGGGCTGCGCCATCCTGCAACCCTATGACATGGAGGTGGGGGCGGGCACCTTTCACCCGGCGACCACGTTGCGGTCTTTGGGATCGCGACCCTGGGCTGCGGCCTATGTCCAGCCCTCGCGTCGCCCGACCGATGGCCGCTATGGCGAAAACCCCAACCGGATGCAGCACTACTATCAGTATCAGGTCATCATCAAACCCTCACCGTCGAACCTGCAGGACCTTTACCTCGGCTCGCTTGCCGCCATCGGCATCGACGCCAGCCTGCATGACATCCGTTTTGTCGAGGATGACTGGGAAAGCCCGACACTTGGCGCCTGGGGTCTGGGCTGGGAGGTGTGGTGCGACGGGATGGAGGTAAGCCAGTTCACCTATTTCCAGCAGGTTGGCGGCCATGATTGCAAGCCGGTCTCGGGCGAGTTGACCTATGGGCTGGAGCGGCTGGCGATGTATGTCCTGGGCGTCGACCATGTGATGGACATGCCATTCAACGACCCGCAAAGCCCCATTCCGCTGAGCTACGGCGACATCTTCCGCCAGACCGAGGAAGAATACTCGCGCCACAACTTCGACGCCGCCAACACTGACGCGCTCTTTCAGCATTTCAAGGACGCCGAGGCCGAATGCGCCCGGCTGCTGGCTTTCCCGCCCGATGACCCCAAGACCGGCAAGCGCATCATCATGGCCCACCCCGCCTATGACCAGTGCATCAAGGCGTCGCACCTCTTCAACCTTTTGGACGCGCGCGGCGTCATCTCGGTCACCGAACGGCAGGCCTATATCGGCCGGGTCCGTGCCTTGGCCAAGGCCTGTGCGGATGCCTTCCGGCTGACCCCGGCGGGGGCCGACGCGTGATCAGCACGCGCCCCGCCACATGGTTGCAAAAGGCCCTCTTCGCGTTGTCGGGCATGCAGGGGCGGTTTGGCGACTCGGTTCGCCGCAAGCTGCGCCGCCGGATCGCCAAGCGCAGCATGATCAATTTCAACGCTTTGGTGGCACTACGCGGGCCTGGCGACATCTGCCTTGATCTGGGGGCCAACCTGGGCGAGTTCACCCAGAAATTTGCAGCCACCGGGGCCGAAGTGCACGGCTATGAACCTGATCCACATTGTTTTGCCGCCCTGCAAGCCCGTTTCGCCGGGAAGCCCAATGTTCATTTGTACAATCAGGCGGTGTCGGGCGCGGCGGGGAACTTCCTGCTGCGCCGCAGCAAGGATTTTGCCAAATCGCCTGATATGAAAAGCCAATCCTCGTCGATCGTGATCAAGGACACCAAAATCTTCGACAGCGAAAACAGCGTGATGGTCGAAACCGTGGCCTTCGGTGATGTCGTGCGGGACCTTGGCCGCCCGGTGGCCTTGGTCAAGATGGACATCGAAGGGGCAGAGTTTTCGATCCTTGACATCATCCTGGCCGAACAAGCCAAAGGCGTGGTGTTGCCGATCGGGGCCATGTTCATCGAGACGCATGAAAGATTCCTGCCCGAACGTGTGGCGATGATCAAGGCGTTGCGAACTGCCAACTGGGACGGCGAACTGCCCTATCCCATCGACACGTTTTGGGCATGAGGAGAACGGCGTGAATGGCAAGCTGGTTGGAGGCTTCATCGTGCTGACCGCCCTTGTCGCCGGCGGGGCGATCTATTACCTGCAGGAATACGGCTATTACCAGCCCGCTACCTTCACCAAGGGAGCCGAGATCGAGCTGACCACGCTCACCGGCAAGGCCGAGCCTATCCCGGTGACCGACCTGCAGGGCATCGACGCCACCTCTTCGCCGTTGCGGTTTCGCGCCTGCTTTCACGCCACGACCGACCTTGCCACCCTGACCGAAAGCTACAAGACCTATGACAAGGCCGTGCCCTTGAACGGCCCGTCGTGGTTCACCTGCTTTGATGCCGCCAAGATCGGCGACGCGCTGGAAAAGGGCGAGGCCGTGGCCTTCCTTGCCCAAGCGGGTATCGCCCCCGACATCGACCGCGTCGTCGCCGTCTTCCCAGACGGCCGCGCCTTTGCCTGGCATCAGGTCAGGCCCGGCGTCGATACATCCTCCGGAGAATGACATGGACCTTCTGATCGAGCTTTTCTCCGAAGAGATCCCGGCCCGGATGCAGGCGAAGGCCCGCGACGACCTGAGGTCGCTGGTCACCAATGGTCTGGTCGAAGCCGGGCTGACCTATGCCGGGGCCGGTGCCTTCTCGACCCCGCGCCGCCTCGTCCTGACGCTGGACGGTCTGA
Source organism: Rhodobacterales bacterium (assembly GCA_025357355.1). GTDB lineage: Bacteria > Pseudomonadota > Alphaproteobacteria > Rhodobacterales > Rhodobacteraceae > Stagnihabitans. The sequence goes on along the minus strand of JANXPK010000703.1, from coordinate 799 downwards.
CCGCCGAAAGCCGCGCCGTGCGCGAGGAGCGCAAAGGCCCCCGCGTCGATGCGCCCGCCGCCGCACTTGACGGCTTCCTGCGCGCGACCGGCCTGACCCGCGACCAGTTGGAGGTGCGCGACGACAAGAAGGCGCAGGTCTATTTTGCGGTGGTCGAAAAGCCGGGGCGCAAGGCTGCCGCCATCGTCGCCGAGGTGCTCGAATCCGCGATCCGCGCCTTCCCGTGGCCCAAGTCCATGCGCTGGGGGGCCGGTTCGTTGCGCTGGGTGCGGCCGTTGCAGTCCATCATCTGCCTTCTGTCCGATGAGACCGGCTCCCATGTCGTGCCCCTGACGGTCGACGGCATTGCGGCGGGCAACTCCACCCAAGGCCACCGCTTCCTCGCCCCCGACCGCATTGCCGTGCACAATTTCGACGACTACGCCGCCAAACTGCGCCGCAACTTTGTCGTGCTGGACAGCGCCGAGCGTGAGGCTGCGATCTGGCAAGGCGCCACCAACCTCGCCTTCGCCGCCGGGATGGAGGTTGTCCCCGACCAAGGCTTGTTGACCGAGGTCGCGGGTCTGGTCGAATGGCCGGTGCCGTTGATGGGGCGGATTGCCGAGGAGTTCCTGCACCTGCCGCCAGAGGTTCTGCAAACCTCGATGCGGGACCATCAGAAGTTCTTCTCGGTCAGAAACCCGCGCACCGGGCGGATCGAGGGCTTTGTGACAGTCGCCAACACCGATCCGGTGGACCATGGCGCCACGATCCTGAAGGGCAACCAGAAAGTGCTGTCGGCCCGGCTGTCGGACGCGAA
>JANXPK010000702.1 GCA_025357355.1 Rhodobacterales bacterium | reverse complement strand
TCGACAAGGACACCACCGGGCTTCTGGTCGTCGCCAAATCCGACCGCGCCCATCATGGCCTTGCCGCGCAGTTCGAGGCACATTCGGTCAACCGCCGATACCTCGCGGTTGTGCATGGCGTCCCCTCGGCCAGTGACCCACGCATTCGCGGCCTGCGCGGGGTCAGTTTCGAGGTGGGCAATATCCTCAAGATCGCGACCGGCCTTGCCCGCCACAAGACCGACCGGCAACGACAAGCCGTCGTCTGGGATCAGGGCCGCGCTGCTGTCACAAGGGCCCGTGTGGTCGAGTATTTTGGCGCGGCCTCCTTGGTCGAGTGCTGGCTTGAAACCGGCCGGACCCATCAGATCCGGGTACACATGGCTTATGTCGGCCACGGGCTCATTGGCGATCAGACCTATGGCGGCAAGCGGCGGTTGTCGGCCAAAATGGTTGGTCAAGAGGCCGCCGATTTCGGCAACACTTTCCCACGCCAAGCCCTGCACGCGGCGACATTGGGGTTCGATCATCCCGTCACTGGCGAGCGGCTGGAGTTCAATTCGCACCTGCCGCCGGACTTGACCGAATTGTTGGCTTTTTTGCGACGACACTGATCTATGTGCGCTCACGCACAATGACAGGTGTGTGATAAGGGTTATACCGCGCTTCTGCAGCGACGGAATTCCGTTCATCCTGCGTTTACGAAGTGATGGTAGTCGAGTCGCGGCGCCGGGGGCCGAAGTTGCCCTTGAAGCGGGCCAAAGCACTTCTTAAGTGTTCGGTTTCCCGGGGGCGCGACTGCACCGGGTGAAAAGGGGCGTCGAAATGAGCACCTATGCCAATCTGCCTGCACCAAGTCCTGAACAGGGGCTGAACCGTTACATGCAGGAAATCCGCAAGTTCCCGCTTTTGGAACCGGAAGAAGAATACATGCTCGCCAAGCGTTGGGTCGACCATCAGGACAGTCAGGCGGCGCATCGTCTGGTGACGTCGCACCTGCGTCTGGCAGCCAAGATCGCCATGGGCTATCGCGGCTACGGTCTGCCGCAGG
>JANXPK010000410.1 GCA_025357355.1 Rhodobacterales bacterium | reverse complement strand
CGGAGATGGTCACATGGTCGGCGCGGGCCTTGGACACGCCGGCGGCGACCGTGCCGACGCCCACCTCCGACACCAGCTTGACCGAGATCCGGGCCTTGGAGTTCACGCTCTTGAGGTCGCGGATCAGCTGCGCCAGGTCTTCGATGGAATAGATGTCGTGATGCGGCGGTGGGCTGATCAAGGTCACGCCCGGCGTCGAGTGGCGCAGACGGGCGATTAGGGCGGTGACCTTCATGCCCGGCAACTGGCCGCCCTCGCCAGGTTTGGCACCCTGGGCCACCTTGATTTCCAATTCCTCACAAGCGTTCAGGTATTCGGCGGTGACACCGAAACGGCCCGAGGCGACCTGTTTGATCTTGGCAGAAGGGTTGTCGCCATTGGGTTCGGGCAAAAAATGCGCTGGGTCTTCACCGCCCTCGCCCGAGTCGGACTTGGCGCCGATGCGGTTCATCGCGATGTTCAGGGTCTTGTGCGCCTCTGGCGATAGCGCGCCAAGGCTCATGCCGGGGGTGACAAAGCGTTTACGAATGGATGTTATGGATTCGACTTCCTCGATTGGCACGGATTTGCCAAGGTTCTTGATGTCCAGAAGGTCGCGGATATGGATGGGCGGGTTGGACCGCATCGCCGCTGAATACTGCTTCCAGATATCGAACGAGGCGCGGTCGCAGGCCGTTTGCAGCATGTGCATGGTCTGCGCTTCCCAGGCGTGCTTTTCGCCCGAACGCCGCGCCTTGTAAAAGCCACCCACCGGCAGCACGTCGGTGCCCGAAAGCCAGCCCTTGGCGTGGACCTCTTGGCTTTCCATCTGGATGCCAGTCAGGCCGATGCCCGAGATGCGGCTTTGCATGCCGGGGAAGTATTCGGCCACCATCGCGCGCGACAGGCCCACCGCCTCGAAGTTCAGGCCCCCGCGATACGACGAGATCACCGAGATGCCCATCTTGGACATGATCTTCAAAAGCCCGGCGTCGATGGCATCGCGGTAGCGGCGCATGGCGTCCAAGAGGCTGCCG
>JANXPK010000659.1 GCA_025357355.1 Rhodobacterales bacterium | reverse complement strand
GACATCATGGCACGCGAAGCTACCAAAGTCGCCGCTCGGACCAAAAAGAAAGAGCGCAAGAACATCGCTGCTGGTGTGGCGCATGTGAACTCGTCGTTCAACAACACCAAGATCCTGATTTCCGACGTGCAGGGCAACGCGATTGCCTGGTCGTCGGCGGGTACGATGGGGTTCAAGGGCTCGCGCAAGTCGACGCCCTATGCCGCCCAGATGGCCGCCGAAGATGCCGGCAAGAAGGCGCAGGAACACGGCGTCAAGACCATCGAGGTTGAAGTGCAAGGCCCGGGTTCGGGCCGCGAATCTGCCCTGCGCGCCCTGGCCGCCGTCGGCTTCAACATCACCTCGATCCGCGATGTGACGCCCCTGGCCCACAACGGCTGCCGTCCGCCGAAGCGCCGCCGCGTCTGATCTCGCGTGACTTGGTCGGGCTGTGCCACGAGGCGCAGCCCGGTTTCGTCGTTTTGGAAGATCCTCGGGCGTCCGCTGTTTTTAGGACATGGACAGCAGACAAGTATGGAGGCGAAAGCATGATCCACAAGAATTGGCTGGAACTGATCAAGCCGCAACAACTCGGCGTCAAGGCCGGGGCTGATGGGCAACGCACGGCAACCCTGGTCGCCGAGCCGCTGGAGCGCGGCTTCGGGCTGACCCTTGGCAACGCGCTGCGTCGCGTGTTGCTGTCGTCGCTGCAAGGGGCCGCGATCACTTCCGTGCAGATCGACAACGTCTTGCACGAGTTTTCCTCGGTTGCGGGCGTTCGCGAAGACGTTACCGACATCGTGCTGAACCTCAAGGGTGTGCGGCTGAAGATGGACGTCGAAGGCCCCAAGCGACTGTCGATCTCGGCCAAGGGGCCGGGAGTCGTGACGGCCGGCGACATCTCTGACAGCATGGGCATCGAGATTCTGAACCGCGACCATGTCATCTGCCATCTTGACGATGGTGCCGACGTGTTCATGGAACTGACGGTTTCGACCGGCAAGGGCTATGTCGCGGCCGACAAGAACCGCCCCGAGGATGCGCCGATTGGCCTGATCCCGATCGACGCGATCTATTCGCCGGTCAAGAAGGTGTCCTACGAAGTCACCCCCACCCGCGAGGGTCAGGTGCTGGACTATGACAAGCTGACGATGAAGGTCGACACCGACGGCTCGTTGTCGCCCGAAGACGCCGTGGCCTATGCCGCGCGCATCCTGCAGGACCAATTGGCCGTATTCGTCAACTTCGACGAGCCCGAAGCCGCCGGCAAGGGCATCGAAGACGCGGGGCTGGAATTCAACCCGCTGCTCCTGAAGAAGGTCGACGAGCTGGAATTGTCGGTGCGGTCGGCCAACTGCCTGAAGAACGACAACATCGTCTATATCGGCGACCTGATCCAGAAAACCGAAGCCGAAATGTTGCGCACGCCGAACTTTGGCCGCAAATCCTTGAACGAAATCAAGGAAGTGCTGTCGGGAATGGGTCTGCATCTGGGCATGGAAGTCGAGGATTGGCCGCCGGAGAATATCGAAGATCTGGCCAAGCGTTTCGAAGACCAGTTCTAAGCCCAAGGTGCGCAATGAATGCGCACCCTACGCCAAGATGCCCGGACTGCCGGGGAAGATATGAGCATGACGCCCCAAGGTGAGCGGGACCGCACGGTGGTCCCGCCGGACAAAGCAAAATAGGAGACCCATATGAACCATGGTTCCGGCTACCGCCGCCTCAACCGCACCCACGAACACCGCAAGGCGCTGTTCGCCAACATGTGCGGCTCGCTCATCGAACACGAGCAGATCAAGACCACCCTGCCCAAGGCCAAGGAACTCAAGCCCGTGATCGAAAAGCTGATCACGCTGGCCAAGCGCGGCGATCTGCACGCCCGCCGTCAGG
>JANXPK010000654.1 GCA_025357355.1 Rhodobacterales bacterium | reverse complement strand
TGCCCTCATCACCGACAAACAGATACGGCGCGGGGTCCACACCCCGGTCCAGAAGCTCGAGGACGACATCCGCAGCTTCATCCAAACCAACAACGCCGACCCAAAGCCATTCCGATGGACCAAGTCCGCCGACGACATCCTGCGTCAATCGAGCGGTTTTGCCTCAGAAACATCAAAACCGCTGTAACTTCGGAATCAGGACACTAGGGCGGAATGACTCTGGATGGATTCGCGCGTTATCGCCTGACGGATGATCGGGCGGCCTTGCATCCTCGCAACCTGAGATGTCAGAGGGCAATGACTGACCGCCGGGTGGGCATCAATCGGTTGAGGTCCTAGCTTTATGGTGCAGGTCCCAACCGGCAAGCCTTGTGACGACGGTTGGGAATGCCCGCCCATGGGGGGGGCGGGCATTGCCCGGCGCTTCGCTTGATTCCGGGCAAGAAATAGGAGATTGGGTTTAGTTCGATCTGGAATCATCTCGCTCTATCCCAACGCCTGTGTCATCAGCCTTGCCCGCTGAAACACCACCATGTCGGCGGCGGGCTGGTTTTCTTGCAGGTATACCAGGAACGGGTCGGTGACGGCGGTTCTGATCCCGGCGAGTTCCTCGACCACGGCGAGGGCGCAGAACGGCACCAGAGCCTCGGAATAGCCGCCTTCGTGCGCCACCACAACGCGACCCCGGCATAGGTCGGCGGCAAGCGCCTTTATCCGCGTGGTCATTGCGCGGAAGGTCTCGGAATGGGCCAACATCCGGGCCAAGGGGTCGTAACCGTTGGCATCCAAGCCGCAGGCGACCACCATCAGGTCGGGTTTGAAGGCGCGGAGGGCAGGTTCCACCAGCAGTTCGAAGGCATCAAGATAGGCCTGATGGCCGCCGCCGGGGAGCAGGGGAATATTGAGGTTGGCGCCCAGCCCCTCGCCACTGCCCCGTTCGGAGGCGAAGCCTTGAAAGGCCGGGTAACAGTTTTCCTGATGCAGCGAGATCGTCAGCGTATCACCGCGCCGGTAGTAGATGTCCTGGGTGCCATTGCCGTGATGCACGTCCCAGTCCACGACCGCGACCTTGAGCGGGCCAAACTCGGCACGGGCCGCTTCAAGCGCGATGGGGATGTTGGCGAGCAGGCAAAAGCCCATCGCGGAATCGGGCAAGCAGTGGTGTCCGGGCGGGCGCGCCAGCGCATAGGCGTTGGCCAGATCGCCGCGCAAAACGTCGCTGACTGCGCATTTGACCAGACCTGCCGACAAGGCCGCAATCTCAAACCCGCCGCGCGAGAACGGCGAATCCTCGGCCAGAAAACCGCCACCGGCGTCAGAGGTGGCCTTGAACCGATCGAGATACGCGGCGGTGTGAACCCTAAGCAGATCGTCACGCGTCGCCGGTTCCGCGGCCCGCATGGCAAGGTGACGGGTAAGGCCGGACAACTCCAGCAAATTGCGGAAACGTCGCTTGGTCTCGGGGTTTTCGGATTGGCCACCACCAGACATCGGCTGCAACCAGCCGCCGACCTGCAAGTAAAGCACCCGCTCGCCGGTCGAATGCCACAGGCAACGTTCATCGTGGTAAAAGCCGGTTCGCATCTTTTCCCTCTTGGCGCCACCATGTCATGCCGACATCCCAAGTCCAGCCCCTTGCGCAAGTCGGGCGAATCCCGTCTGATCAAGCCCTGTGAAAGGCACTGCCATGACCCTTGTCTACGCCTATCCGGCCTCGGCCCGCCACATCACGCCACCGGGCCATCCCGAACGGGTAGACCGGCTGGCTGCGGTTGAAGCGGGACTGGCTGGTCTTGGCTGCATCCGCCGCCTGGCGCCGCTGGCTGCTGAAAGCGATTTGCTGCTGTGCCATCCGGCGAGCTATATCGCCCGAATCAAAGAGGCCGAACCTGTAGAGGGTATCGCCCAGCTTGACCCCGACACCTGGATGTCGCCGGGTTCCTTTGACGCCGCCTCGCATGCTGTGGGTGGGGCCTGCACTGCAGTTGATGCGGTGCTGGACGGCGAGGCGAAGAATGCTTTCGTCATCGCCCGCCCGCCGGGTCACCATGCCAAAGCCGCATCGCCAATGGGGTTTTGCCTGTTCGGGACGGTTGCCATTGCAGCAAAGCATGTTCTGTTGCGGCTGAACCGAGTCGCTGTCGTCGATTTCGACGTGCATCACGGCAATGGCACGCAGGATCTGCTGTGGAACGAGAAGCGCGCGTTGTTCGTAGGCTCGCATCAGAGCCCGCTGTGGCCGGGGACGGGGGAGCGCGCGGAGCATGGCGCGTATCACCAGATCATCAACCTGCCGCTGCCGCCCGGCACTGACGGCAGCTACATGCGCGGGATCTATGAGGGCGAGGCCTTTCCCGCTCTTGATGCCTTCAAGCCGGAACTGATCCTGATCTCTGCCGGGTTTGATGCCCATGCCGATGACCCGCTCGCTGGGCTCAACTGGCAGGCCGAAGATTACGCCTGGCTGACCCGCCGTCTGTGCGATCTCGCCGACAGACACTGTCACGGCCGGGTGGTATCCTGTCTTGAGGGCGGCTATGATCTGGATGCGCTGGCCGCTTCGGTGGCCGCACATGTGGGTGTATTGCAGGAGCGTTTCGATGGCTGACAAAGCGGTTGCCGAGATGAGCTTTGAAGAGGCGATGCAGGCGCTGGAGGCTGTCGTCAGTCAATTGGAAAAGGGCGACGTGGCGCTGGAACAGTCGATAGCGCTTTATGAACGCGGGGCGGCGCTAAAGCTGCATTGTGCGGGCAAGTTGAAGGACGCCGAGGAAAAGGTCGAACTGATCCGCGCCTCGGAAGGCCGGGCGATCGGTACGACCCCGGTGGAGGGGATGTGAGCTTTCGCGACCTTCTGGCTGCCGACGCAAGCCTGATCCAGAGCCGCCTTGACCATGCCCTGATAGGCTATGAAGACCAAGCCGTGATCCACGCGATGCGCTACGCCTGTCAGGGTGGCAAACGACTGCGCGGCTTTCTGGTGCTGGAAAGCGCGCGGATGTTCGGCGTGCCGACCGAACGTTCGCTGAGTGCTGCGGCGGCGGTCGAGGCGCTGCACGCCTATTCGCTGATCCATGACGACCTGCCAGCGATGGACAATGACGACCTGCGCCGCGGCCAGCCGACCGTGCACAAGAAATGGGACGAGGCGACCGCCGTTCTGGCAGGTGATGCGCTGCAGGCGCTGGCGTTCGAATTGTTGGCCGACCCGGTCATTGGCCCCGCAGAAACCCGTATTGCGCTGGTTCAGGCTCTTGCGAAGGCTTCTGGGGCGGAAGGCATGGTTCTGGGTCAGGCGCTTGACATCGCCGCCGAAACTGCGCCGCCTTTGACCTTGCAACAGATCACAGATCTGCAGGCGGGGAAGACCGGCGCACTGATCGGCTTTGCGGCCGAGGCTGGTGCCATCATTGCAGGGGCCGACCCAGCGCCGTTGCGGGCTTACGCCACGGCTCTTGGACTCGCATTCCAGATTGCCGACGACATCCTTGATGTGACGGGCGACCCTGCCAAAACCGGCAAGCGTCTGGGAAAGGATGCGGCGGCGGGCAAGGCGACCTTTGTTTCGCTGCTTGGGCTCAAAGCCGCCCAAGACCGCGCCCGCAACCTAATCGGGCAAGCCGAAGCCGCGCTTTTCCCCTATCATGCCGCGCAAAACCTTATCGACGCCGCCCGTTTTGTGATCGCCCGCGATACTTGATGAAAACCTGCACAATCATCCGTCAATAGATATCCCACAGTGGGTACGGGGGCGTGTGAAACCCCCTACCCTTCCCTCGCCTCCCTTGTTGCGGTAAGCCCTGCCCATGTCAGACCGACCCCAGACCCCGTTGCTTGACCGCGTGCATCTGCCTGCCGACCTCAAAGCCCTGTCAGACCGCGAGTTGCATCAACTGGCCGATGAGTTGCGAGCGGAAACCATCAGTGCAGTGTCGGTGACGGGCGGCCATCTGGGCGCCGGGCTGGGCGTGGTCGAACTGACCGTCGCGTTGCATGCGGTCTTTGAGGCGCCGCGCGACAAGATCATCTGGGACGTCGGACATCAGGCCTATCCGCACAAGATATTGACCGGTCGCCGTGACCGTATTCGCACCTTGCGCAGCGAGGGGGGACTGAGTGGGTTTACCAAGCGTTCGGAAAGCCCCTATGACCCCTTCGGAGCCGCACATTCCTCGACCTCGATCAGCGCTGCCTTGGGCTTTGCGGTTGCCGCCGATCTTGGCGGTGATCCTGGCGATGCGGTGGCGGTGATCGGCGACGGCGCGATGTCGGCGGGCATGGCGTTCGAGGCGTTGAACAATGCGGGCCATCTGAAAAAACGGCTGTTTGTCATCCTGAACGACAACGAAATGTCCATCGCCCCGCCGGTCGGCGCGTTTTCGGCCTATTTGAGCCGAATGTACGCGGGCGCCCCGTTTCAAGAGTTGAAACAGGCGGCGAAGGGTGTGGTTTCATTGCTGCCAGAGCCGTTTCAAGAAGGTGCGCGGCGGGCGAAAGAGATGCTCAAGGGCATGACCGTTGGCGGTACTCTGTTCGAAGAGCTGGGTTTTTCCTACGTCGGCCCGATCGACGGCCATGATCTTGACCAGCTGCTGCCGGTTCTGCGCACAGTGCGCGCGCGGGCCACCGGGCCGATGTTGATCCATGTGCTGACCCGCAAGGGCAAGGGCTATGCCCCGGCGGAGTTGGCGCGCGACAGGGGTCATGCGACGGGCAAGTTCGACGTGATGACGGGCGTGCAGGCCAAGGCCGCATCTAACGCGCCGAATTACACGAAGGTCTTTGCGCAAAGCCTGATAAAGCAGGCAGAGGCCGATGACAAGATCGTGGCCATCACCGCCGCCATGCCGGACGGCACCGGGCTGGATCTGTTTGCTGCGCGTTTTCCCCGGCGCATGTTCGACGTAGGCATCGCCGAGCAGCACGCTGTCACCTTTTCGGCGGGCCTTGCGGCGGGGGGCATGAAGCCGTTCTGCGCGATTTACGCGACATTCCTGCAGCGCGGGTACGATCAGGTTGTCCACGACGTCGCTATTCAACGCCTGCCGGTGCGCTTTGCCATCGACCGGGCGGGGTTGGTCGGGGCGGATGGCGCCACCCACGCGGGCGCGTTCGACATTGCGTTCCTGGCCAACCTGCCGGGATTCGTGGTCATGGCCGCCGCAGATGAGGCAGAGCTTGTCCACATGGTCGCCACCGCTGCGGCACATGACAGCGGCCCCATCGCATTCCGCTATCCGCGCGGCGAGGGCACCGGGGTCGAGATGCCGATACGCGGCGTCCCGCTGGAGATCGGGCGCGGCCGCATGATCCAGCAAGGCAAGCGCGTGGCGCTACTGTCGTTCGGCACCCGGCTGGCCGAAG
>JANXPK010000632.1 GCA_025357355.1 Rhodobacterales bacterium | reverse complement strand
GTTCAAGCGTGAGGCGCAGGTCGAAAACACCGCCCGGCGTCTGGCGCATTATCTGGAGCGGGCCGAGTTTTCCGATTTTCTGACCGTTTTCATCGTCGACAACGGCAATTCGGCAGCCATCGCCGCACATCCGCAGATCCGGCGGATCACCAATGCCAATCTGGGCGGCGCGGGCGGCTTTACCCGCGGCCTGCTGGAGGCTACTGCAGCAGGCTACAGCCATGTGCTGTTCATGGACGACGACGCCGCCATCCCGATGGAGGCGCTGCACCGCGTCTATGCTTTCCTCACCCTGTCGCGCGACCCCAAGGCTGCCGTCTCGGGCGCCATGATCAGCAATTCGGACAAATGGCGGATGTGGGAAAACGGTGCGGTCTTTGACCGCCTGTGCCGCCCGCAATTCAACGGCGTCGATCTGCGCGCCTGGCCGGAAGTGATGGCGATGGAGTTCACCTCGGCCAGTTACCGCAGCCCAAAGATGTACGGCGGCTGGTGGTTCGTTGCCTTCCCGGTGGCCGAAGTCACCCATTACCCTTTTCCGTTCTTCGTGCGGGGCGACGACATCAACTTTTCGCTCGCCAACGATTTCCACATCACCACCCTGAACGGCATCGTGTCGTTTGCCGACGATTTCAACGACAAGGAATCGCCGCTGACGCTGTACCTCGATCTGCGCAACCATTTCGTACAGCATCTGTCCCTGCCCAAGATGGAAATCGGCGCGCTGAACCTGGCGCGGATCGGCATCGACTTTTTTCGCCGCAACATCGCAAAGTTTCAGTATGAGACGGTTGATGCGCTGCTGATGGCGTGGAACGACGTGCTGAAAGGGCCAGAGTTCTTTGCCAGCAATGCCGATGCGGTGGCCCAGCGCGCCGCGGTCAAGGCGCTTTACATGATCGAGGCGTGGAAGCCGGTTGCCTCCATGAACCTGACCCAGCGCCGGCGCTATGCCACATCCTCGTGGGCAAAACGCCTGCTTTTCCGCTGGTCGCTGAATGGCCATCTCTTGCCGTTCTTCCGGCTGTGGGGCAACCGGGTTGTTCTGGAGCCGCGCGACCGCAACAATTACGCCCCGGCGCGGGGGGCGTCCCGCATCACCTATCTGAACCACAACCGCGAAATGGCCTATACCGTCACCCAGTCCAAGCCGCGCTTCTTTGCGCAGTCACTGCGGCTGACATGGTTGATATTGCGGATGTATTTCGGCTATGCCGACCTTTTGGAACGTTATCGCAAAGGTTATGGCGACATCGCGGCGCCGGGGTTCTGGCGGCGGGCGCTGAAACTGCCGGGCATGGTTGCGTCGGCACCGGAGACGCCGGTTGTGTAGGCAGTTGGGCCAGCGGTGCGGGTCATGGTGAGGTCGCTGGTCCTGCATATCGGTGATCCCAAGACCGGCAGCACGTCCATTCAGGAAGTGCTGCGTTTTGGTCAGTGGACATCGGCGGCGATCACGGCGGAATACACGCCGGAACTGAACTCTTTCCCGCTGGCCAACCCGCTGTGGGATGCCAAACAGGCTGCTCAGCGCACGCCGCGCTTTACCAGGCTGGCCGAGCAACTGGCGGCATCCAAGGCCGATGTGGCGATCATCTCGGCAGAGCAGTTTGCCCGCGTCAATCCCGTGGCCCTGATGACCGCGCTGCAGGAATTCCTGCCTGATCTGGCGGATACCGCCGTGGTGGTGGCCTACGTGCGCCCCCATGTCAGCCGCCTGATCTCTGCCTATATGCAGCGCACCAAGTCGGGCCTCTTTCAAGGCCAGATCGAGGCGCTGTTCACGGCGAGCCAGAAAGAGCCATTGCTGGAATATACCCCCAGGTTCGAACGCTGGCGTGCAGTGTTCGGCGACCGTTTCATCCTGCGCCCGATGATCCGCAGCCAGTTGCAAGACGGCGATGTCGTGGCCGATTTTCTGCACATCGCCTTGCAGGGCCAGCCGTTTCAGTTTTTGGGCGGTGACCATGCCAACACCTCGCTTTCGGTCGAAACCCTGGCCGGGTTGCGGGTGGTGCAGACCGTGCTTAAGAAGGCCGAAGTGCCCGCCGGTCCGCGCAATCTGATCGGCGATCATGTCGGACGCACCCTCGCGTCGACCCGGCGCCCCGGCGAAACGCGGATCAGGGTCAGCCGCGCCCTATATCAGGACGTCGCCACCTATTGCCGCGCCGACGCCGCGGCGATGGACGCCAGCTTCTTCGGCGCGCCCATCATGACTGAAGCCTTGATTGCGGCCGAGGCCGAGGCGGTGCCGGAGCCTCAGATCAGCGCCGCGCGCGCCTATTACCAGGCCGAGACGATTGCGGTCCTGCAGGGCCATGCGCGTGAATTGTCCGCCCAAATCAAGATGCATCACGGCGTCTGGGTCCAGGCCTTTGAACGCCGCATCGGCCAACGTCCCGGCCCGGAAATCCCCGAGAATCTGCCGCCCAAGGCCAAGGACCATATCCGCGCCGCCAACGCGATACTGGCCGAGGTAGCGGCTCTTGTCGCTGGGTTCCACGGCGCCGTGCCGGTCGGGGTCAGGACTGCGCCAGTGAAAGGCCTTCGCCTGACGCTGTCTTGACCTCGGCCAGACTGCGGTCAAGTCTGCCACGCGCGGCGTCCCATAGGGCAAATCCCAAAAGCCGGTAATAGGCACGCCAATCCGCCCCGTAATGCCGCGCCTTGAACAGCCATTTGGGCAAGATGAACAAAAGCGCAGGCCAGAACAGCAGCCCCGCCGCCGCGTGATAGACGAAAAGCAGGTTGCGGTGGTGGTAATAGGTCTTCCATAGCGGCCGAAAGGCCCGGGCTCGCGCCGCAAAGGTCTTGAAATCATGCTCGAACCGCAATTCAGGCGCAAAGCCAAGCCGAAGCCCGGCCCGGCGCAAACCAAGGGTGTAAAGCACGTCGTCGCCATAGATGAACAGCCGTCCGTCAGGATAACCGCCGCCCGCGATTGCCGCCCGCGACAGGAACAGGCCGACGAAAGAGGCCGCGTCGATCTCTGCGGTGCCAACAGCACCATAGGCGGCATCGCCGATGTGAAACCCCATCCGCCCGCCGCCCAAAAGGGTGCGCAAAAAGGCGCCCGCGTGCCAGAACGGGTTGACCGAAGGGCGGTTCATGTCGCAGATCGCCCCGCCGCCAGTATAGACCGCCCCTGCTACGGCGTCCCAGCCCTGATGATTGTCGGCGCGAAAGCGCGCAACCGCGCCCGGCTCTGGTCGCGCATCGTCATCCATCACCAACGTCCAGTCGGGATCGAACCGCTCCGTTGCCTGGCGCAACCCCGCCTCGAACCCGCCCGCGCCACCCCGGTTGCCGGTCAGCCGGATCACCACAACGCGCGGGTCGACTAAACTCGCCAGATAGGCCGCAGTACCATCGCTGGAGGCATTGTCGACCACCACGACATGATCAATCGGCTCGGCCAAGAGCCGATCCACCGTCACGTGCAACTGGGCAAGCCGGTTGAAGGTCACCACCAAGGCGGCAATCCGCTGACCGGCAGGCTCGGTCATATCGGCTTCGCCGTGAAGGCTGGCATCGCCGTGCCCTGCGCCAGATGCGCCGTGAAGGCGCGGGCGGTGTGGAGCGCCTCGCGGATCGTCACGTCCATGTCGAGATAACGGTACGTGCCCAGACGGCCGACAAAGGTGACGCCGCGCTCGCCCTCGGCACGGGCCACATATTGGCGGAGCAGCGCCTGCTCTTCCATCAGGCGGATCGGGTAATAGGGAATGTCGTCCGGCCCGCAGGCGCGCGAAAACTCGCGGTAGCAAACCGATCCTTCATGGCTTTCCCACGGCGCGAAGTATTTGTGTTCGGTGATCCGCGTAAAGGGTACCGACGCCTCGCCATAGTTCATCACAGCACAACCCTGATAGTCGCCCTGATGGGTAAAGCGTTCAAAGTCGAGCGTGCGATACCCTAGACGACCGATGTCGTAGTCATACCAGCCGTCGAGCGGCCCGGAATAGAACACGTGATCATAGGCAGCAGCCTGCTCGCGGGTAAAGCGGGTGCCCAGATGCACGCTGAGGCCAGGATGATCAAGGATACGCTCCACCATGGCGGTATAGCCATTCTGCGGCATGCCCTGGAACTGATGGAAGAAATAATTGTCGTCGTAGGTAAACCGCACCGGCAGGCGTTTCAGGATCGAGGCAGGCAAGGCGGACGGCTGGCAACCCCATTGCTTTTGGGTATAGCCCTTGAAGAACGCCTCATAAAGCTGCGCGCCGACAAAGCGCAGCGCCTGCTCTTCAAAGGTCTGCGGGTCGCTGATGGTGGTGTCGGCCTGTGCTGTCAGAAACGCCCGCGCCTCATCCGGACCCATGGTGCGGCCAAAGAACTGGTTGATGGTGTGTAGGTTGACCGGCAACGAATAAACCTGCCCCCCCGAGACGGTCTTGACCCGGTTCTTGTAGGGCATGAAGGTTTCATGGGCGTTCACATACTCCCACACCTCGGCATCGTCGGTGTGAAAGATATGGGGTCCGTAGACATGGACCATCACGCCGGTCTCGCGGTCGCGTTCGGTATGGCAATTGCCTGCGACATGACTGCGCGTGTCGACCACTGTCACCTGGTGGCCCGCCTCGGCCAGATGCCGCCCGATAACAGCGCCTGACAGACCTGCCCCCACCATCAAGAAATTACCGACCATCAATCGCCCACCTGGAACACTGCCGCAACCGGCCCTGCCCATCGCCTTAGCAGATCAACCGCCGCAGGAAAACCGCTTGCGGCAGCGCGGGCGGCCAGACGCCGAAGCTTGACTTGAAATTCCGTCGTTGCGGGGTCAACTCTTCGGGATGCGCTCAGCTTATCCGCAAGTCTGAACCTCCCCACGCGAAAGGCACTGAAATGAAAGTCCTGATTATCGGGTCGACCGGCGGGACCGGCCGCCTTCTGGTTGAAAAGCTGCTGGCGCAGGGCCACCTCGTCACGGCACTGGCGCGCGACCCCGCCAAAATCACCACCAAACATCCCAATTTGCGGGTCATCAAAGGCGATGTCCGCGACGGCATGGCCATCGA
>JANXPK010000401.1 GCA_025357355.1 Rhodobacterales bacterium | reverse complement strand
TTTCGCACATCCGGGATCGAAAGCACATCGCCTTGGGCGATCTTCTTCCAATCATCGGGATCGACAAAGGTCAGGGGCAGGATGCCGAAGTTGCTCAAATTCTGCAGGTGTATCCGGGCAAAACTTTTCACGATCACCGCCTTGAGGCCCAGATAGCGGGGTCCCAAGGCCGCGTGCTCGCGACTCGAACCCTGGCCGTAATTGGCGCCGCCCACGACGAACGAGCCCTGTTGCTGACAGCCCATAGCCCTTTCGTAGTAGGTCTCGTCGATCTGGCTGAAAGCAAACTTGCTTAGTTCCGGGATATTGCTGCGGAAAGGCAGCGCTTTGGCCCCGGCCGGCATGATTCCGTCCGTGGAAATATCGTCCGCCACTTTCAATAGAACCGGCCCTTCGAGTTGATCAGGCAGGGGCTGCAGAGTCGGCAGCGGTTTGATATTGGGACCCTTCTCCAGTTCATACGGCGCACCTTCCGACGCGGGCGCAACCAGCATCTCGGTATTGCGTCGGTTGGTCTCCGGCTCCCTGAAGCGGGGGTATGCCATGCCCAGCGTGCGCGGATCGGTGATCACGCCGGTCAGGGCCGAGGCGGCGGCGGTTTCCGGGCTGCACAGATAAACCTGATCTTCCTTGGTGCCCGAGCGGCCTGGGAAATTCCGCGGAACGGTGCGCAGGCTAATGCGCCCGCTGGCCGGGGCCTGTCCCATGCCGATGCAGCCGCCGCAACCCGCCTGGTGCAGGCGCGCACCGGCATGGATGAGTTTTCCGAGAATACCCAATTCGATCATGTTCTCCAACATCTGCCGGGAGGTGGGGTTGACGTCGAAGGAAATGCGGTCATGCACCTGTTTGCCTTCCACGATGAGGGCGGCAATGGCAAAGTCTCGCAGCCCAGGATTGGCGGACGATCCGATATAGGACTGGTAGATTTCCCTGCCCGCCACCTCGCGCACCGGCACTACATTTCCCGGACTGCTGGGCAGAGCGATCAGCGGTTCAAGCTCTGACAGATTTATTTCCGTGTGTTCGTCATATGCCGAATTTTCATCTGCGACGATTTCCCGCCAGACATCCACCCGCCCCTGACTCTTCAGGAACACCTTGACCGCCTCGTCCGATGGAAACACCGTCGCGGTGGCGCCCAG
>JANXPK010000595.1 GCA_025357355.1 Rhodobacterales bacterium | reverse complement strand
AATTTGCGGCGAGTCTGGAGCTTGCGGGAGGCGAAGGGGGAGATTAGGTCTGAGAGGAACCGGCTTTTGGCGGAGAGCACGATGGGGTTGATCGGGCATAATGGTGGCCCCTCAGTCGAAGAGGGGCATGGCTGGCGGTTGCAGTGCTGGCGGGCGGCGCGGGCGGAACTGCTGCCGACCTTGCCGATCGAGGTGCTGCGGACGCGGGTGAAACGTGCGGCCGATCTGGGGCTGGATTACAAGACCTATGCCTCGGTTCGGGCGGCGACGGGGCATGACTTGGTGGCATTTCTGTTCTCGTCCAACGCCTTGCGGGTGACGCCTGCGCGGTTGCGGATGCCGCAGGGATGGGCAGGCAAGTTGGCGCTGGTGCAGGCCGAGCGGATTGGTCTGGGCCGGAGTGGGATTGCGCCCGAGGACTTGCTGGCGGTCAATCCCGAGCTTGACCGCGCCGGGCTGGCCCCGACGCTGCTGGCGCGGTTCGGCGAGGCGGGGCGGCAGTTGCGGGCCATTCTGGGGCGAGTTCCGGGCGACCGGGTCGTGCTTGTGGGCGACTTGCAGCTTGAGGCGGAGTGGTGTGCTGCGGGGCGGTTGGCGGGGTATTTGTCGTCCGAGCGCTATTTTGGCAGTTGAGACGGGTTTGAGGTTCAAGGAGGGAAAGATGGCGCAAACGGAGGGGACTTTGGCGATGCCGAAGTTCGACAAGCCGGTCAGCCTGCTGATCGTGGCGGGCGGGCCGGGCAGGGCGGCACTGATTGCGGCGGCCAAGGCGAAGGCGAGCGCAGGGGGGGCCACGGTCGAGGTGGTCGAGGCGCCGGACGTGCTGTCGCTGCCGACCACGGTGGCAATGGCCGAGCGGCTGGCAGAGTTTGACGGCTACATCGTGCTGGCCGCGGCGGGATTGGCCGACGAGGTGCGCCATGAGGTCTGGCACGCGCTGGGCCTTTTGGGTCTGCAGGGCCTGAGCATCGGCAACGGTGTGGGGTCGGGCGAGGCGAGTGAGGCGGCCATTGCGGCGTTGCATCTGGTGGCCATTTCGCGCAAATGGGCGGGCAAGACGAAGGGTATCGGATTCCGCGCATGAAGGCAGCAGACAAGAAGCAGATGAAGGCGGCCGCACGGCTTTATGCGGTGCAGGCGCTGTTTCAGATGGAAAGCTCGGGTCAGACCGTCGAGGCGGTGACCCGCGAGTTCGAGACCCACCGCTTTGGCGCGGTCTATGATGACGACGAGATGGCGGACGGTGATGTCGAGCATTTCCGCGCCATCGTGAACCATGCGGTAAACCTGCAGGCGCGAATCGATCAGATGACCGACCGCGCTTTGGTCGCCAAATGGCCGATCGAGCGGATCGACCCGGTGCTGCGGGCGCTGTTCCGGGCCGCCGGGGCCGAACTGATTGAAATTCCAACGCCGCCACGCGTGGCGATCACTGAATATGTCGATATCGCCAAGGCGTTCTTTCCAGAGGGAAAAGAAGCGAAATTCGTCAATGCGGTGCTGGATCACATGGCGCATGAAGCCCGGCCCGAGGGTTTTTGACGGCATATTCCAGCCGTTCACGAAATAGGGACTTCCACTTGCGAAAGCGGATGATAGGCTTACGTGGTGAGTGACGGATGTAGGAGCGATCATGCCCAAGTTCATTCAACGCGGTCTTGACGGGCTTCTGGCCTTGGTTGAGCTGGTTGCCGGGCTGACGCTGCCCGCGCCACGGCTGATCCCGATCAAGGTGACGGCGGGCAAAGACCGGCGCTGAACTGGTTGGAGTTTGATGCAGGGCGCGCTTTCGGCGCGCCTTTTAATTTGCCCGGTTTTCAATTGACGGAAGGGGGCGCAGGTGGCGGGCCCGCAGCAACCGTGGCAACTTGAGTTTTCCCGAGAGCCAGAGGTCTCAGGTGGGCGCCAGGTAGCAGGACCAGGATCCTGCCAGAGCCAGCCCCCGTTCACGTGCTTATCGGCCACTGGAAAAATGGTCGCACACGAGAAGAGCAGCACCCGCCGTCCTTTACATAGGCGCGGTGGGCGCGCGCCGCAAGGCTTGCGCGATGTTCACCTTTGGTTCATGATCAGGCGATGAGCCTTGATGACACCTTGCCACTGATGCCCGGCCAACGTCTTGCACGCGGGGTGGCGCGGGCATTGCGGGCCTTGGATTTCGTGACTGTCGAGGAACTGGTGCCGGTTCAGGGGCTGCGGGTGGACCTGATGGCGCTTGGTCCCAAGGGCGAGGTCTGGGTGATCGAGTGCAAGTCGGGGCGGGCGGATTTTCGCAGCGATCAGAAGTGGCAGGGATATCTGGAATGGTGCGACCGCTTCTTCTGGGCAGTAGATGCCGATTTTCCGACCGAGGTGTTGCCCGAGGGCAGCGGCTTGATCCTGGCGGATGCCTATGATGCCGAGATCGTGCGCATGGGGCCCGAGGCGCCGCTGGCGGCAGCGCGGCGCCGGGTGATGGTGCAGAAATTCGCCCGCCATGCGGCGGCCCGGCTGCACGGGTTTCGCGATCCGGGGGTGGCGGCGTTTAGCGTCTAGATTTCAGTGACCTGGTTGACCGTGGCCGAAGCTGCGGTGCTGGGCCAGGCGGCTTGCAGGGCGGCGCGTTCCGGGCTGGAAAGGAAGGCGGCGTAGCCGTCATTGTCGGTGAAATGCAGGATATGAAACTCCTTTGCTCCATTGTCAGCGCGCAGGCGGCGTTCGATCCGGCCACCATACCGCGGCAACAGGGCGAGGACCTGAGTTTCGTAGGCATCAAAGGCCATGAGATCCGCTTGGCTTAGGTCGATGGTGACGACCAGCACGGGCATCGCTGTCAGCGTTTCTTCTTCGGTGCGGGCTTTTCTCCCATGGCGCGGGCAGCCGCGGCCGCGGTGCGCAATTCCTCGGCAATCTCGTCGGCCTCTTCGGGATCGAAGTCGAGCGGCAGTCCGATGCCGCCCTCGGCCTCGATATAGATGCGGACCATGCCCAGATCGGTCGGGCCGATCTCGATGTTGGCGGCGATATCGCTTTGCTTGTCGATGCCCATGACTGTCCCCGCTCTGTCGCCGCCCTGTCGCCGCTTTGGCCTTGCGCCAAACTCTGTCCTGCGGTTTGGGCGCGGCAGCAGCCTGTGTCAAGGCAGTGCAGTGGTGATTCGCAGCGGGAAATCCGGGGTGGCTGCGATAAAATTGGCGCGAGATAAAGGTCACAAAGTAGCAAAACTTGGCGATAATCACACTTATCCCCAGAATTTACTTGACTAGGCGGATTATTGCCGATGAAAATAGGGGCGCGGGCTGATTGTGGCAGTGCCCGAACAAGCAATCCCGAAACGGGACAGGAAGGTGAAACATGAACTTCGATATGGTACGCAAGACGATCAGTGGTATCACGGATGTGGGCATGGCGCTTCTGGCGCTGGCCATTGTTGCGTCGCTTCTGGTTGGTCCGACCAACATGTCGTTCCTTGGCGACGTCGTGGGCAACATCACCGGTTTGGTCAAGAGCCTTGGCAGCGCCGGGCTGGCCGGTTTGATTTCGTTGGGCGTGGTGGTCTGGCTGATCCAGAACAAGTAACCCCAGCATGACAATTCCGTCCCCGGCAGAGAGCGGCCCGGCAGAGAATGGACCGACGATCATGCGCCTGGTGGATTCGGTGAGGGGACTGTTCCTCCGCCTCATCGAAACCGGCTATGTGTTCGTGGCGTTCATCGTGCTGATCTACATCCTGTTGGGGGCGGATTCCGGCGTCTATGTTCTGTCGGTGGTCAGCAATCTGACCTCGCTGATCGCGCTGATCGGGCCGCAATCGCTGGTGGGCATCGCCATCGTGCTGGCGCTTGTCCATCTAGCCAGGCGCCACGGCTGATTTGGCGCCACGGCTGATTTGGCACAAGGCCGGATTCCAGCTTGACCCTTTGACCGCTTGGCACTAATCCGGCCTCGATCGTGCCGCGTTAGCTCAGTTGGTTAGAGCGCTGGATTGTGGATCCAGAGGTCCCCCGTTCAAGCCGGGGACGCGGTACCATCCTTCAGGGTCATCCCAGATATTGCTGGCGCACCGCGTTGGGGGCGCTGCCGTAGGCCAGTTTGAACTGGGCGTAGAACTGGCTGATCGAGGTGAAACCCGAGGCTTCGGCGACCGAAGTGATGGCGAGCGCGCTTTCGACCAACAAGGCGCG
>JANXPK010000399.1 GCA_025357355.1 Rhodobacterales bacterium | reverse complement strand
GAAAGCCAACCCGATCGCCTGCATCCTCTGCTTTGCCATGGCGATGCGCTACAGCTTCAGCCTTGGCGACGAGGCGGCGCGGATCGAGGCGGCGGTCGAAAAGGTGCTGGCCGACGGCCTGCGCACCGCCGATCTGATGGGGCCGCAAGGCGGCACTCCGGTATCGACGGCGCAGATGGGCGATGCCGTTGTTGCGGCACTTGAGGCCAGTCTGTAAAGGATTTTTCGGTAAATCCCCTTCAGGGGCCGCGCCGCCCCTTGCACTTTCCGGGGGATCGCGCGAGGTCTGGCCCGGATCAACCAACTCATCCTCAACGGGACAGGCGATGGCCGCTATGTCGTCCAATCTGCGTGGTGCCTTGCTGTCCCTTGGGGCATTCTGCGCCTATGCCTGCTCGGACGTGTCGATCAAGGCGATGGGGCAGGACCTGAATTCTTTTCAGGTCATGTTCCTGTCGGCTGCCTGCACCATGCCCTTCGTTCTGGCCCAGATCCTGTGGACCGACCACAGGGCCAGTTTTCGGCCCAAGCTGCCGGGCCTGACCCTGTTGCGGGTAGGCATCACCCTGATGGGCAGCGGCTTTGTCACCTATACCTTCACCCATCTGCCCTTGGCGCAGTGCTATGCCATCTTCTTCACCATGCCCCTGATGATCACCGTTCTGGCCTGGCCGCTGCTGGGAGAGCGGATCGACCTTACGCGCGGGCTGATCGTGGTTGCGGGCTTTGTCGGCGTGCTGATTGCGTTGCAACCGGGCAGTACCACCTTTCATCTGGCCCATCTGACGGCGATCTGCGGCGCCACCACCGGCGCCCTCAACTCGCTGCTCCTGCGCAAGATCGGCCACCGCGAGCGGGCGGGGGTGATCCTGCTCTACCCGGTCATCGCCCAAATCCTGGGCAGCGCGCTGATACTGCCGTTTGTCTGGCATCCGGTCAGTATCCATGACCTTGGGATCGGAGTGCAGATGGGCATTTTGGGCACGGCAGGCGGTCTCCTGATCATCACGGCCTACCGCTCGTCGCCCGCCATCGTCGTGGCGCCGATGCAGTATTCGCAGATCCTGTGGGCCAGCGCGCTGGGCCTGATCTTCTTTGGCGAGTGGCCGGGGTTGATGACCGCCGTCGGCATCAGCGTGATCATCGCCGCGGGACTGGCGTTGTTGCTGGTGGCCGGTCGTCCGGCGCCTGCGCGGGTTGCGGCCTGAACGGCCTTGCGATCGCCGGAATTTCGGGTGACATGGACCGGCCAGCCCTTCCGCCCGAAAGCGTGCCATGCCCGTCCTTCCCCCCGCCCTGCGCGGCGCTATCTTGTCGCTGCTGGCGTTCTCGCTCTATTCGCTGAATGACGTCACGGTCAAGTTTCTCGGGCAAAGCTACAACCCGATCCAGATCCTGTTCTTTTCCGGCATGGCCGGGTTCCCCTTGATCATGCTGCAGATGATGGCAGACCCGGTGCCCGGCACCCTGCGTCCGGTGTTGTGGAAATTCACCGCGGCGCGGATGGCCATCGTCACCGTCAACGGGCTCACCGTATCTTACGCCTTCACGGTCCTGCCCTTGTCGCAAGCCTATGCCATCTTCTTTCTGATGCCGCTTTTCATCTGCGTGCTGGCAGTGCCGCTTCTGGGCGAAAAGATCGACTTGCCCAGGGGTCTTGCCGTGGTGGCGGGGCTGGCAGGGGTGCTCATCGTGCTGCGCCCGGGATTTCTGGTGCTGCACTGGGCGCATCTGGCGGCCCTGTCAGGGGCCGCATTGGGTGCCCTGTACTACATCATCCTGCGCAAGACCGGCGGTCAGGAGCGGATGGCGGTGATCATGCTCTATCCCCTGCTGGCCCAGACCGGCGCCGTGGCCCTGCTGTTGCCATTCGTCTATCAGCCGATGCCGGCCGCCCATCTGGGCCTTCTGGGCCTGATGGCGGTCGAGGGATTTGCCGGCTCTCTCTTCATCGTCTGGGCCTACCGCGCCGCCCCCGCCGTGGTCGCGGCCCCGATGCAATACGTCCAGATCATCGTCGCCACCTTGTTCGGTACCCTGTATTTCGACGAAAAGGTCGATGGCTACACTGGCCTCGGGATCGCCATGATCATCGCCGCCGGGCTTTTCATCATGACCCGCACCAACCCGCCGTCGAACGCCGTCGTCCCGTAATGCGGGCGATTTGCTCTTGAACTTCCGACGCCAAGGCACGAAGGCTGGTCACGGCGCAACCTTTCCGTTGCCGCCCGGTTTGCGGACCCTCTCACATGGCTGTTTCCCCCACGAACCTGCGAGGCGCGCTGCTGGCGCTGGCGGGGTTTGTCCTGTTTTCGACCAATGACGTGATGATCAAGTTTCTGGGCGGGGTCTACAACCCGTTCCAGACCATCTTCTTTTCCGGCGTCCTGGGCTTTCCCCTGATCGCCGTGCTGCTGCTCGGCGACCGCACCGAAGGCAACCTGATCCCGCGCCGACCCGCCTGGATGGCCTTGCGCGCCGGGGTGACCGTGCTGAACGTCATCACCGGGTTTTACGCCTTTGCGGTGCTGCCGCTCAGCGAATGTTACCCGATCTTCTTTGCCACACCGCTCCTGATCACGGTCCTTGCCATCCCGATGCTGGGAGAGCGGGTCGGTCTGCACCGCGGGGCGGCGGTGCTGGTCGGACTTCTGGGCGTGCTGGTGGTCCTGCGTCCCGGCACGGGCCACCTTGGTCTTGGCCATCTGGCGGCACTTTCGGCGGCCTTCCTCGGCTCGCTGAACGCCATCATCATGCGCAAGACCGGCGGCACCGAACGCTATGTCGTGATGATGCTCTATCCGATGCTGGCCAATTTCATGGTGTCGGCGGTGGCCTTGCCCTTCGTCTACCTGCCCATGCCGATCGGCCACCTTGGCCTTTTGGCCTGCATCGCCGCCTTGGGGCTAGGCGGCTCGCTCCTTCTGATCTCCGCCTACCGCGTGTCGCCTGCCGTGATCGTGGCACCGATGCAATACTCGCAGATCATCTGGGCCACGATCTTCGGCAGCATCGTCTTTCACGAGACCCATGATCTGCGC
This sequence comes from Rhodobacterales bacterium, assembly GCA_025357355.1. GTDB lineage: Bacteria > Pseudomonadota > Alphaproteobacteria > Rhodobacterales > Rhodobacteraceae > Stagnihabitans. Next base: position 1,337 of record JANXPK010000399.1, on the reverse strand, counting down.
ACCATCGCAGGCACCCTGATCATCATCGCCTCGGGCATCTATATCGTGCTGCGCGAAGACCGCACCACCGTCTCCCGCGTCCGCCCCGTGCTGGGAACCCCGATGCGGTTTGATCAGGGCCTGCTGCCGCGCCTCGCCCTGCGCCTGCGCCTCCTGGATGGCCGCCGGGCCAGCAAGGACGAGGGCTGATTTCCAACGCCGCCTCTTGCAAAGCCCGGCGCGACCTTGTAACCCCCCGCCCAGTGTCGGAGCGTAGCGCAGTCTGGTAGCGCACCTGCTTCGGGAGCAGGGGGTCGGAGGTTCGAATCCTCTCGCTCCGACCAATTTCCCGAGTAAAAACAAGCACTTAGCAACAACCTCCAGCGCAAGTTTTTGCATCCAAACAACTCCATAAGCAGGGCGTAACTAGCCCAGACAGCTCATAAGCGCTGTTGCAGATTCGCCGCAAGCAAAACGCCCCCGCCGTGGGGCGAGGGCGTTACAGTGTCAAGCCAAGCCAGGAGGCTCCGCTGCTGGTCCCGATGGTTTAACGTCCCTCGGTTTCCTAAAAGACGGCGCGGGGCACTGGTCCGCGCATCGCTGGGGCTGGGGCGTTACCCTGCAACCCAGGCAATCTCTGATCCTGCTTTGCATGGTCTGCACATGCGGAGCCTTTGAACGTCGCTGCACCAGAACGGTTCGCTGCACCGTAAGCACACCCGCCACCCGACCAGCCTAACCACACGGGGCGTCGGCTTGTGGTCGTGGTCTAGCACCTCACCGCGCCGCACACCCCCATCAAATGCCCACGGGGTCGGTTCGGTGAAGCCGTAACTGTCGGGGCGCACGGCAGCGGGTTCCACAGCGGGGCGGGGTTTGGGTTGCTCGACACCCCCAGAGCTGCGCTGGCGCTGCCGCTGCACCCCCTGCACTGCACCGTGCGGCTGCTTTGCCTGCCATGCTGCTAACCACGCTGGCACGCTGTTCATTGGGCACCATACTCGGACATGCCGTTGCGGTGATAGCGCCACCCCGACCACACCTGATCCCGGTGCCAGCGGTGGAGTGCCGCCAGCACGCCCGCAATGTCGGTGCCGTCCAGCTTGCCCGCTGCCACGTCCGCCTGCACCTTGTCGTCGAAGGCGTCCATGCTTCCAAAGGCGACCTCGAAGGGGGAGCGCGGAGCAATCCGAGCAGCTTCCAACTTGGCAACCCTAGCAAGCATGGACCGAACCCCGCTCATGTGGTTAGCTCCGCGCTTCCAGCGCCGCCACACGGTCCAGCAGCGCCGCCACCTGATCCGTCAGCTCCAAGACCCGGAGCGCCATGTCGCGGCTGGTCTCCATCAAGGTCGCCAT
>JANXPK010000550.1 GCA_025357355.1 Rhodobacterales bacterium | reverse complement strand
GACATCCGCGTGAAACGGCCCACGGTGTGACGGCGGGGCTTGAGCCATCTGGCAAGACGGATCATCTTTGACCTGAACTGGCAAGAGGTGCGATTCGATGGATCTGGCGGGGAAGCTGATGGTGGCCATGCCCGCTATGGGCGATCCGCGTTTTGAACGCTCTGTCATTCTGATCTGCGCTCATTCCGACGAAGGCGCGATGGGGCTGATCGTCAACAAACCGGTGACGGATTTCAGCTTTACCGAGCTTTTGGCACAACTGAACATCTCCAAGCACGAAAAGGGCCGCGATATTCGGGTGCATTTTGGCGGCCCGGTCGAGCGGGGCCGGGGGTTCGTGCTGCATTCGTCGGACTATGCCAGCGGCGGCGCCACGACGCAAGTGCGCGGCGGTTTTGGCATGACGGCAACCCTTGACGTGCTGGAGGCGCTGGCCCAAGGCGAAGGCCCCAGGCAGGCGCTGCTGGCGCTGGGCTATGCGGGCTGGGGGCCGGGGCAGCTTGAAGCGGAGATTGCGCGCAACGACTGGTTGATTGCGGATGCGGCGGGCGAGTTGATCTTTTCCGGTCAGGACAGCACGAAATGGGCCGGGGCGCTGCGACGGATGGGGATCGATCCGATCACGCTGTCGCCAAGTGCCGGCCATGCCTGACCGATGAACGGACAGTCCGAAATGGTCACCAAGGCAATGGACTGGCTTGATCAGGCCGGGCAGATCGCCATGGGCTGGCTGCTATCGCCGGCCGCGTGGTCGCAATTTGGGCTGCTGGCGTTGGCCTATGGTCTGGCCCGCCTGGCCGACAGACGCCTGACCCCGCTGATCACCCGCACGCTGACGCCTGCTGAGGGCAAGACGGGGGTGGTGGCGACGGCCCGCCGGTTTTGCCTGCGTTTTCTGCCGCTTTTGTTGCCGCTGCTGGCTTATGCGCTGACAGCGGGCGGTGAAACGGTCACGCGGTCACTGTTCGGATCTGGCGAAGTCATCGCGTTCGGCAAACGGGTGTTTCTGTTCCTTGC
>JANXPK010000534.1 GCA_025357355.1 Rhodobacterales bacterium | reverse complement strand
TTGGGTTTCTGCGATGGGTCGCCGATAGAACACGGCGGGTGGTGTGCCGCCAAGCGAGGAATGCGGGCGGTGGTGGTTGTGGAATTCGATCCAGTTTCCGATTCCTGCCTTGGCCTGCGACCCGGTCTCCCAGGCGTGCAGGTAGACGCACTCATATTTTAGCGACCGCCACAGTCGCTCGATGAACACATTGTCGATGCAGCGGCCCTTGCCGTCCATCGAGATGCGGATGCCCGCCCGTTTCAGCCGGTCGGTCCAGGCGAAGGATGTGAACTGAGAGCCCTGATCCGTGTTCATGATGTCCGGTGCCCCGAAGCGGCGGATGGCTTCATTCAGCGCCTCGACGCAGAAGTCGGTGTCCAGCGTGTTTGAGATGCGCCAGGTCAGCACTTTGCGGGTGGACCAGTCCATGATCGCGGTCAGATAGAGGACGCCGCGCCGCATCGGAATGTAGGTGATGTCGGTGCACCAGACCTGACCCGGCCTGTTCACCAGCAGCCCGCGCAACAGATAAGGATAGGTCTTGTGACCCTTGGCCGGCCTGCTGGTGTTGGGCTTCTGGTAGATCGGCATCAATCCCATCAGGCGCATCAGCCGCCGAATGCGCTTCTCATTCACGGCATGCCCCTCGTTTCGCTTGTGCAACGTCATTTGCCGCACACCGTAAAATGGCGTGTCCAGAAACGGCTTGTCGACCAGCAGCATCAGCGCAAGGTTCGTCGCACTTTCCCCCTGAGCCTCATAGTAAAACGACGACCGCGAGATCGACAGCACGCGGCACTGCCTCCCGACCGACAGCGTGGGATGGTTGCTTTCAATCATCCCACGCCTCACTTCCCTGTCCAGGGTTTGAGCTTTCGTGATAAAAAATCGTTGGCCACCGCCAGTTCTCCGATCCTGGCATGAAGGCCACGAACCGTGTCTTCGTCGATCTCGGCGACCGCCGCCTTGCCGCCCCGTTCGAAAATACCCGCCGCGCCTTCAAGAAGCGCCTTCTTCCACCGGTGGATCATCGTCGGATGGACCACGTAAGCCTGTGCCAGCTCAGACACCGTCCGCTCGCCTTTCAGCGCCTCCAACGCCACACGCGGCTTGAACGCCGCGTCGTGGTTCCTGCGTTTCGACATGTCTGTTCTCCTCTTCGTCGGAGACCGGCAGACATCAAATCGTAGCCTCGGTCAGTGTCCGATTTTCGAGGGGTAGCTCATTTCGTCAGCGGGTCATCGATTTCGTTGAGGAAGGTCACACACATCGTTCTGCGGCTGCGCGGTTCCGGGTGTCGGTCGAGTTTGTGAACGACATGGTGCTTTTGAAGAAGCGCACCGGTGCGCTGGTGCCCAAGCCGCAGGGGAGCGGGGTGGGCATGGCAAGCTGGCGGGCGTGGTGGGCTGGATCGAGCATCGGATCAAAGAGAAGCGCGATCTGACGTTGGATGAACTGGTGGTGGAGTTGTGCGAACGCCACGGCATCGAGGCCCACCGCAATTCGATCTGGCGATGCTTGCGCGGTCTTGATCTAGAGTCTGTCTGACCTATATTGAAGCATATCCGGCATGCCGAAGGTAGTTCTGGCATTCGGTTGGGCTGAACGCATCGAGCAG
>JANXPK010000527.1 GCA_025357355.1 Rhodobacterales bacterium | reverse complement strand
CGCCCTCGATGATCGGCACCGCCCGGTTGGTGACGGCGCGCGAGGCCTCGATCACCTGACGCACCGAAAAGCCCTGGCCCGAGCCGAGGCAGAACACCCGGTCGCCCTTGCCATCCAGGAGCCAGCGCAGGCCCAGAACATGGGCGTCGACCAGATCGCTGACATGGACGTAATCGCGGATGCAGGTGCCGTCGGGGGTGGCGTAGTCGGAACCGAAGACTGTCAGCGCAGGCCGCTTGCCCTCGATGGCGTCGAGCATCAGGGGGATGAGGTGGGTCTCCGGGATGTGCTGCTCTCCGACTTCGCCTTCGGGGTCGGCACCGGCGACGTTGAAATAGCGAAAGATCACGTGGTTCAACCCATCGCTTTTGCCGAAATCCCGCAGGATTTCCTCAATTGCCTTCTTCGACCCGCCATAGGCGTTGATTGGCTGCTGCACGGTATCCTCATCCAGCACCACCCCGTCCTGATCGCCGTAGGTGGCGCAGGTCGACGAAAAGACGAAGTTCTTGCACCCCGCCGCCAGCGAAGCCTCGATCAGGTTCAACGAGCCGTTGACATTGGTGCGCCAGTATTTGCCCGGATTGGTCATCGACTCGCCGACCAGCGACAGGGCGGCGAAGTGCATCACGGCGACGGGGCGAAACTCGGCAAAGGCGGCGTCGATGCTGGCGCGGTCCAGAAGGTCGCCCTGAACCAGCGGGCCGAACTTGACGGCCCCGGCCCAGCCGGTCGACAGGTTGTCAAAGGCCACGGGCGTGAACCCGGCGCGTGACAGGGCCTTGCAGGCATGCGCCCCGATGTAACCCGCCCCACCCGTGACCATAACTTGCATCGCGACGCTCCCTCCCTGCTTGCCAGCGTTCTGTGCCGCAGCGCCCTTAGGTTGGCAAGGCCCCTTGCGCCGTCAGGTCCCGCGCGGCTTGGCCCGCAGCGTCGGCTCGGCCTGCGTCGGGTCCTCGGGCCAGAGGTGGCGCGGATATTGCCCGCGCATGTCCTTGCGCACGTCGGCATAGGAGGTGCCCCAGAAGCCCGGGATGTCCATCGTCACCTGAATGGGCTTCTGGCCAGGCGATAGCAGGGTCACTCGCAAGGGCAGCCGCTTGACCCCCACCACCGGATGCACGGTGACGCCGAACATCTCTTGCAGCCGGATCTCGATGCCGGGGGCTTCGCCGTCATAATCGATGGGCACTTTCCGGTCCAAGGGGGTGACGAAATGGGCGGGCACCAGCCGGTCAAGCTCGGCTTGCTGTTCCCATGTCAGCATCCCCCGCAACGCCTCGGTCAGGTCCAGACCGCGCAAATCGGCTTCGGTGCGGGCCTTGCCGAGCCAGGGCAAGAGCCAATCGCCACGGGCAAGCAGGGCCTCGTCGGTCACCCCGGGCCAGTCCGCCGCCCGCGCCAGAGTGATCCGGGCGCGCAGACGGCGGGCAGATGGGGTCCATGGCAGGCCCAGCACACGCAGCCCCTCAAAGGCCGCCCGCGCCAAGGCTTCGGCCGGAGCATCCCAGGACCGGTCGTCCAGCACCAGCGCGCCAAAGCATTCCTGCCGCCGCGCCAGCACCCGGCCCTCGCGGCGCGACCAGTCGCAAACTTCCCGCCAGACGATCTGGTCAGCGTAAAGCCCGCGCAACTCGGGCTCGGACAGGGCGACGGCCTGGCGCACCACGGCCTCGCGCGCGTCGCCGTCCAGATCGGTCGCCACGATCAGCCTGGCACCGGCCAACGGCGTGCCTGCCGCCATCGTCGCCCCCTTGCCACCCGACAGCACCCAGCGCGGCGCATCGCCCTTGCGGCGCAGGCCGATGCGGTCGGGATAGGCGAGCGCCGCCATCTCGGCGACCG
>JANXPK010000497.1 GCA_025357355.1 Rhodobacterales bacterium | reverse complement strand
TACGTTCGGCAAGTCGCTCGAGGGCGCCGAACACAAGGTCGTCGAGCCCGGCAAGGGGGACAACTTCGCTAATCTTGGGAACACGCCCTTCCGTCCGTTTGCCGAGACGGAGCGTGCCCATCTGGGTGAGGGAACCGATCGGTTTGGCGAGGCCTTCCTCGCACTGCTCCGCGACGACTGAACCTGTTCAGGTTCCGGTCATTTGTTCGGACTCGAGGTCGAGTGATCGCGCCTCCAATGGACAGAACTCGCTCAGCACCGCCGCAATTGCCGCCTTGCGCAATGGCTTGGTCATGTAACGGTCGATGCCTGCCGCCAATATCCCCTCTTCGTCACCATCCATCGCATGGGCGGTCAGCGCCACGATCGGCAGATGCGACCGGCCTGCTTCCAGCAGGCGAATGGCCCGCGCCGCCTCTCGCCCGTCCATTTCCGGCATTGAGATGTCCATGAAGATCAGATCCGGCTTGTAGCTCTGGAACAGTGCCACCGCCTCGCGGCCATTGTTGGCAAAGACCAGTTCGATGTCGACGTCCTTGACCATTTTCTGGAACACCAACTGATTGGTCCGGTTGTCTTCGGCTGTCAGTACCCGCATCTGCCGCGTCGCACGCGGCACCGCGATCAAGGGTTCAATCGGCATGACCTCGGCTTGCCCACCCAACGCCCTGAGCTGACGGTAGAGGTCAGACCGCAGGATCGGCTTCTGGATGATCGCTGCCAACTCCTCGAACCCCTTGGCATCGCGGGCCTGGGTCGGGTCCGAACTCAACAACACAATCGGCAGGGTCAACCCCATAGCCCTGATATGCAGCGTCAGGGCCAAACCGTCCATGTCGGGCATATTGTGGTCCGTCAGGACGGCATCAAACTCCCGATCCTTCGCCAGTACCTCCAAAGCTTCTGCGCCATTGCGGCACAGCTGCACCACGATGCCACACGGGACCAACTGACGCTCCAGAATGGTGCGGTTGATGAACTGATCATCCACGACCAGAACCCGGCGCAAATCAATCGGCAGATGCGGTGTTCCTGCATCCTCGGACACCGGCAGGGTCACGCGGAAGCCAAAGCATGACCCTTTGCCAAGCTCGCTGTCCACCCAAACCGCGCCTTCCATCCGTTCAACCAACCGCTGGGTAATCGCCAGACCCAGACCGGTGCCCTCGAACTTGCGGTTCGACTGGCTTTCCACCTGGTTGAACTCGCCAAAGATGTGATCCAGATGCTCGGGTGCAATGCCGATGCCGGTATCTTCGACCGTCACATGCAACTGGTGATACCCAGGCTCTGCCTCAAGTCCTACGACGCGAATAAGGATGTGGCCGGAGTCGGTGAACTTGACGGCATTGCCAACAAGGTTCGTCAGCACTTGCTTGAGCCGCCCTGCGTCGCCGACAAATCGAGTAGGCAGGAACATGTCGAAATCGATCATCAGATCAAGACCCTTGGCACGCGCCTTGGGCTGCAACAGCATCGCTACCTCATGAATGGTACGTTCCAGATCAAAGGGTTCGGGGTAAAACGTCAGCCGCTCGGCCTCGATCTTGGAATAGTCCAGAATGTCGTTGATGATCACCAACAGCGCTTCACCCGACGAGCGGATGGTCTCGGCAAAAAGCCGCTGTTCCTGATTGAGGTTCGAATCGCACAGCAGTTCCGCCATACCCACGACCCCGTTCATCGGCGTGCGAATTTCGTGGCTCATATTCGCGAGGAAGGCGGATTTGGCGCGGTTGGCCGCCTCAGCGGCCTCGCGCGCGGCCAAAAGGGCGGCCTGCTGTTCCTTGGCATGGGTGACGTCCACCCGCAAACCAACCCGCCCGCCATCGGGCGTCGGATGGTCCTGTGATTTGATCCAGCGGCCATCGCCCAACTTCATTTCAATCGTCTGGCCCGGGTTGCGGTGCTGCTCCAGCCGATCGCCCAACCATTCAGCCTCGCGACCTTCGGCGTCGGGATGCTGGCCGTGTGCCAAGCCAAAGCGCAGGATATCTTCGAACTTGGCGCCGGGAACAATTGCCGGGGCGGATGCCGAAAAGATGTCGCGGTAGCGTTGATTGCAGGTCAAAAGCCGATCCTCCCTGTCGAAAAGCACAAAACCATCCGGAATAGCCTCGATTGCAGCCCAGATCCGCATCTGTTCGGTGATATCGAGCACTAGTGACACCAGATCGCCATCGCGCGCGCGACGGTTGACGATCCGCAACCAGGTGCCGTTGCGCATCTGCACTGTCAGCGATTCGATCGGGTCAGCGCTCAGACGGGCGACAATATTTTCCGCAAATTCTTGCGCCGAGGTGCCGTTCATCTCAAATTTGCCCGACGCAGCTGCAGCGATCATCAATTGCGCATAAGGCATGCCCGGCGCAACCTGCAGCCCTTCGACGATGTTGAGATAGGCCCGGTTGGCTGCGACCAACCGCAGATCGCCATCAAAGACCGCAAATCCGTCGTTGATGGTGTTGATCGAGTCCCACAGCCGCCGTTCGGCCATCACCGCAGAGGTGTGGGCACGATCCAGATCCTCGACGAATCGCGAGTTCTGACCCTTGAGCATTTCGGCTTCAGACAGAGCAGAGCGGGTCACTTCGCGCTGAACGACGATCTGGTCTGACAACGACCTCGCATGCAGGCCGAGCTTTTCATTGGCAGCAAAAAGCTCGCGGCTTTTTTGCTCCAGCAGCCGTTCCGCAGCCAACCTTGCGCGTCGTTCCTTTGCCAGACGTTCAGCTATTTCCATCCCAACCGTACCGACGTGCTGCCACGGCATTCAGCTGTGGTCCTGTTCGCTCAGGCACACTCGCGCAATTAGATGAATGGCGGCTTAACGATGATCTGCTTTGCCGCATGCCCCAAGGACATCTGAATCCTTGCGCGGTTGCGCCCCCTCATGCGATGCTCTCCCAAACATTTGCGGAGGTATTTCGATGTGTGGTCACGGCTTTTGGACATCCGCCATTCTGGCTCTTGGTCTTGCGATGTTCGTCCCCGGAGCGGCTGTGGCGGACGATCTCATTCCAGCCAAGAGACTGGCCATCAGCGAGAATGCCGACATGCCAGGCGGCGACCTCGCGTCGATCTTTGACACAACTCTGGACGCCTGCGAAACCGCTTGCCTGACCAACAAGCAATGCGAGGCTTTCACCTTTAACACCCACAACGGTTCGTGCTTTGCGAAGAAGGGTCAGGGAGCCGCCACGGCTTTTGACGGCGCCTATTCCGGCTACGTCATCAAGGCCGACAAGGGGGCCGAGGCTCTGGCCCAGACCCGCCGCGCCGAGCTTGAGTTCTTGCCAGACGATGATGTGCAGACTTCCACCGCACTTGCCGCAAATATTGCCAACCTGCATGTGACCAATGGCTTTACCGCGCAAGACGATTTGACCTCT
>JANXPK010000454.1 GCA_025357355.1 Rhodobacterales bacterium | reverse complement strand
TTCTGGCCCAGGCCCGCGAAGGCGCCGAAGGCCTCTACGCCCTGACCCCACAGGCCTTGTCCCTGTGACCCAACCCCTCCGCTACCCCTTCCCGACACCGCCCGACGAGTATGAGGCGATCGAGGTGGCCCCCCGCATCCGCTGGCTGCGCCTGCCGTTGCCAATGGCGCTGGATCACGTCAATTGCTACGCGCTCGAGGATGATGACGGCTGGACCCTGATCGACACCGGCATGTCCTCCCGCCACACCAAGGCCCTGTGGCAGGCGCTGATCGCCGTGCCGCTACGCGCCAAGCCGGTAACGCGGCTCATCGTCACCCACCACCATCCCGACCACATCGGCCTTGCCGGCTGGTTTCAGGCGCAAGGGGTCGAGTTGATGACGACCCGCACCGCCTGGCTGTACGCCCGCATGCTGACCCTTGACGAACAACGCCTGCCTTCGCCCGAATCGCTGTTGTTCTACCAGCGCGCCGGGCTCGAGCCGGAACAGCGCGAGGCCAAGGCCCACGAACGCCCCTTCAACTTCCGCGACGTGGTGGAATTTCTGCCCCTCGGCTTCACCCGGATCAGCGAGGGCGACGTTGTCACCGCTGGCGGCCGCCGCTGGCAGGTGCGCCTGGGGCAAGGCCATGCCCCCGACCATGCGATGCTGTGGAGCCTGGATGATGACCTGATCATCGGCGGCGATCAACTCTTGCCGACCATCTCGGCCAATATCGGCGTCTACCCGACCGAGCCGGAGGCCGATCCCCTCACCGAATGGCTCGACAGCGCCCGCGCCCTGATGCCCCTTGCCCGCGACAACCACTTCGTGCTGCCCGGCCACAAACTGCCTTACTACGGTCTGCCGCAGCGCCTTGTCGAAATGGTGCAGGATCATGAGCACGCCCTTGACCGCGTTCTCGACCATCTCAAACAGCCGCACCGCGCCACCGATTGCTTTTCGCAGCTCTTCAAGCGCCCGGTCAGGCCTGAAACCTTCGGCATGGCGCTCAGCGAGTCGGTGGCCCATCTGAACTGCCTGTGGCGACGTGGTGCCGTGTCGCGCGACCTCTCGCCCGATGGCGCCTGGCTCTGGACCGCGACGTAGGGTGCGCATTCATTGCGCACCGTGTTTTTGAAAACGCCCGCCGCTGGTTAACACACCGTATAACCGCAACCGCAACCATTTGAAATCACACGCTTCGCCCGGCGTCCCACACGCGGACGCCGGTTTGGCGGCCGAGGTCGCTGTGGCGCCAACCCCGCCCGATATCCCCCGTGACAGCAGCAAGTTATTCCGGTAAAGGCAGGTCAACAGACAATGAAGAGGTTGGCATCATGGCCGAATTCAAACCGGGCAGCATGGACATTCGCGCCAAGGAAAAGACCTTCGCGGGCTTTATTCGCGTGGTCATCTGGGTCGCTGCGATCTGCGTGGTCGTCCTGATCGTGATGGCACTTTCCGACGCCTGAGCCTGACCGCTTCCTCCGCCCCCGTCGCGGCAAAGGATGAAACAATGCTTCGCTTCCTGCCCAGCCTTCTGGCCCTGCTGCTGCTTGTCGCCTGCACCAAGGATCACATCTGGGCCAGCGATGCCGAGGTGGCACAGGCCCATTATGTCGCTTCCGGCCCGACGTCGATCACCCTCTTTACCTCGATCAACACCCGCACCCATTCGGGCGCTCATGCCGGTCTGATGATCAATGGCAGCGAACGTGTGCTCTATGACCCTGCCGGTTCCTGGACAAATCCCGCCGCCCCCGAACGACACGACCTGCATTACGGCATGACGCCGACCATGCTCGCCGACTACGTCGATTATCAGGGCTCCGGCGTCTTCCAGCTGACCGAGCAGACGCTCGATGTCAGCCCAGCGGTTGCGGCAGCAATCACCAAGGCTGCCATGGCGTATGGGTCGGCCAACAAGGCCGAATGCACCGAGGCCATTGCCACGATCCTGCGCCCGGTGCCGGGCTTCCAGTCGCTGCCGATGACCTGGTTTCCCAAGAAGATGTCGGCCGCCTTTGCGGCCCTGCCCGGCGTGCAAACCCAGGTCAAGACCTCGAACGACGGTGCGATGCGCTTCACTGTGCCGGGTGAGGCGCCAATTCCCGCCACCTCCATCATCCCGGCAGGCTGAACTGGCGACCGGCTTTACCGCAACCGCCAAAACGCTTAGGCCTTCTGCAAACGGCAAGGGGCGGGCGTGCGAATCTTCGGGGTGATCCTGGCAGGCGGCCAAGCGCGCCGGATGGGCGGGGCCGACAAGGCCATGATGCCCTTTGCCGGCAGCACCCTGATCGCCCATGTCATCGCCCGCTTTGCCCCCCAGGTCGCAGGCCTCGCCATCTCCGCCAACGGCGATCCCGCGCGGTTTTCCGCTCTCAAGCTGCCCGTCCTGCCCGACCGCCAGTCGCTTGGCCCGTTGTCCGGCATCCTCGCCGCCCTGACCTGGGCTGCCCCCCTTGGCGCCACCGCGGTGGTCGCCGTGCCAGTGGACGGCCCCTTCCTGCCGCCCGATCTGGTGCCGCGCCTTTGCCTTGCCGCCGAGCCCACCGGCCTTGCCCTCGCCGCCAGCCATGGCAAC
>JANXPK010000450.1 GCA_025357355.1 Rhodobacterales bacterium | reverse complement strand
TTCCTGCGGTCGCTGAAGGAACGCAACTGGGGTGCGGGCAAGGTGTTGCGCGAGCATGACGCGCGACGGTCGGTGGCGTTCCATGATGCCAAGCCGGAAGGCGCACCGCTGGTTCTGGCGCAGATGCAGGTGCTGCCGGGATGGATCGACTATAACGGCCACATGACCGAAAGCCGCTATCTGTTCGCGGCGTCCGAGACCACCGACGCCTTTCTGCGCCTGATCGGGGCGGGGATGGATTACGTGGCAGCCGGGCATTCGTACTACACGGCAGAAACCCACATCATGCATCTGGCCGAGGCCAGGTTGGGGGATCGCCTGATCGGGACCATGCAGATATTGAGCGCAGATGAAAAGCGGATGCACATCTTCGTGCGGCTCTTGAAGGACGGCCAGCCGGTGGCGACGATCGAGCAGATGTGCCTGCACGTCGACATGAACGCGGGCAAGACCTGTGCAGCGGCACCGGAGGTTCTGGCCAGGCTGATGCCGATTGCCGAGGCGCACAAGGCGCTGCCGCGGCCCGAAGCGGCGGGACGGTTTACCGGCCAACGCAAGTGAAGCGGGTTCTGATCACGGCGGGGGCGAACGGCATTGGCCTCGTGATGGCGCGGGCCTTTCAGGAGGCGGGGTATCGGGTCTGGGTGACCGATGTGGACCATGATCCACTGTCCGCCCTGCCCCCCGGCATTCGCGGCAGCCATTGCGACGCCGGATCGGAAATGGCGATGGAGTCCCTGTTCGCCGAGATCGCGCATGATTGGGGCGGGCTGGACGTGCTGTGCGCCAATGCCGGGATCAAGGGGCCGACGGCGGCGATTGAAGACATGCCGCTGGAGGGCTGGCACCAATGCCTGTCGGTCAACCTGGACGGGGCGATGCTGGCGGCCAAACATGGGGCGCGGATGATGAAACCGGCAGGCAAGGGCGTGATGATCTTCACCTCGTCTACCGCCGGACTTTACGGCGTGCCCTTCCGCGCGCCCTATGCGGCGGCGAAATGGGCGGTCATCGGGCTGATGAAGACGGTGGCGATGGAACTGGGGCCGTACGGTATCCGCGCCAATGCGATCTGCCCGGGCTCGGTGAACGGCCCCCGGATCGACCGGGTGATCGAGGCCGAGGCCGCTGCAAAGGGCATGACGCCGGAGGCTGTGCGACAGGGCTATGCTGCAGGGACCGCGTTGCGGCGGCTGACCGATCCCGATGACGTGGCGCATATGGCGCTGTTTCTGGCCTCGGATGGCGCGCGCATGGTGTCAGGCCAGGCGCTGACCGTGGACGGCTTTACCATCAATCCCGACCCGTGAGGACGCTATGGATTTCGGACTGACTGAAGAACAGCAGATGATCGTCGACACGACGCATGCCTTTGTCGAGGCGGAGCTTTATCCGCATGAAGCGGCGGTGGAACGTACTGGGCTTCTGCCGATGGAACTGATCCGCGAGATCCAGAAAAAGGCGATGGCAGCGGGGCTTTATGCGGCCAACATGCCAACCGAGGTCGGAGGGGCTGGCTTGGATACCTTGTCCTGGCTGCTGTACGAAAAAGAGTTGGGCCGCGCCAATTACGCGCTGCACTGGACATGCGTTGCGCGGCCGTCGAACATCTTGCTGGCCGGGAACGCCGAACAGCGCGAGCGCTATCTGATGCCCTGCATTCGGGGCGAAACCTGGGATTGTCTGGCGATGACCGAGCCTGCGGCGGGCTCTGATTTGCGGGGGATGAAGGCCACGGCGCGGCCGGATGGCGATGACTGGGTGCTGAACGGCACCAAGCATTTCATCTCGCACGCCGATCTCGCGGGCTTTGCGATTGTCTTTGTGGCGACGGGCGAAGAGGACACGCCGCGCGGGCCGAAAAAGAAGATCACGGCGTTCTTCGTCGACAAGGGGGTGAAAGGTTTCACCGTGCGCGACGGCTACCGCAACGTCTCGCATCGGGGCTACACCAACAGCGTGCTCGAGTTTGACGACTGCCGGCTGAACAAGCGGCAGATTCTGGGCGAAGTGCATCAGGGATTCGAGGTCGCCAACAGCTGGTTGGGCGCAACCCGGCTGCAAGTCGCCTCCACCTGCCTTGGCCGGGCGGAACGCGCCTTGAGCCATGCGCTGAACTATGCGGCGGCGCGCAAGCAGTTCGGCCAGCAGATCGGCAAGTTTCAGGGGATTTCGTTCAAACTGGCCGACATGGCGATGGAGTTGAAGGCTGCCGAACTTCTGACCCGCGAAGCGGCGTGGAAATACGATCGGGGCACGGTCACCGAGGCCGACATGTCGATGGCCAAGTTGAAGGCGACTGAAGTGCTGGCGATGATCGCAGATGAGGCCATCCAGATCCATGGCGGGATGGGGCTGATGGACGAGCTGCCGCTGGAGCGCATCTGGCGCGACGCCCGGGTCGAGCGGATCTGGGAAGGCACGTCAGAGATCCAGCGGCACATTATCAGTCGTGAGTTGTTGAGGTCGGTGGGGGGCTAAGAGCGCGGAACCGGGGCGCTGCCCCAGACCCCGGGATATTTATGAAAAGATGAAACGAAATGTTAACCATTCCGCGCAAGATTGAAGAGGCCGAACAGGGAGGGATCCCGATGGCGGTAAAAGGTGAAGATTCCCTGCCTCGTTGGATCGGGGCAGGGCGTCCTTCTTCCTATTCATCTTTTGATAAATATCCCGGGGTCCGGGGCAGCGCCCCGGGTGCATGCCGACAGCATGTTGGTCGGCCATGACGCGCCTTGACCGTCTGCTGCGACCCAAATCCATCGCTGTGCTTGGTGCCGGCTGGGCACTGAATGTCATTGAGCAATGCCGCAAGATGGGCTTCGTCGGGCCGGTCTGGCCGGTACATCCGACCAAGGCGAAAATTGGCGGCCTCAGGGCCTATGTCTCGCTCGCCGATCTGCCGGGAGTACCGGATGCGGTGTTTGTGGGAGTGAACCGTTTTCTGACCATCGACGTGGTCCGGGAACTTGCCGCGATGGGGGCCGGAGGGGCGATTTGTTTTGCGTCTGGCTGGACCGAGGCCGGGGCGCCCGATCTGCAGGCCGAGTTGATCGCTGCTGCGGGGGACATGCCGATCCTCGGGCCCAACTGCTACGGCGTGATCAATTACCTCGACGGGGCCTTGCTGTGGCCGGATCAGCATGGCGGGGTCCGGGTCGACAGCGGCGTGGCGCTGATCAGTCAGTCGTCGAACATCGTCATCAACCTTGGCATGCAGCAGCGGGCGCTGCCGGTGGCCTATGTCGCTTGCCTTGGCAATGCGGCGGTGGTGGGGCTGGCGGAGTTGGCGGGCGCGGTGTTGGAGGATGCACGGGTCACCGCATTGGGGATGTATGTCGAAGGCATCGACGACGCTGCGGCCTTTGCGGCGCTTGCGCAGAAGGCGCGGGCGATGGGCAAGGGGATTGTCGTCATCAAGTCAGGCAAGACCGAATTGAGCCGCAGTGCCGCAGCCTCGCATACGGCCTCGCTGGCGGGCGGCGGGGCGGCGTCATCGGCCTTCTTGCGCCAGATCGGGGTGGCGGAGGTCAATTCGCCGTCCGAACTGATCGAGGCCCTGAAGATCCTGCATGTCCACGGACCGGGCCTGGGCACGCGTCTGTGTTCGCTGTCGTGTTCGGGCGGCGAGGCAGGGCTGGTCGCCGACCTTGCCGCGCCATACGCCATCGACTTTCCCGCGGTGCCCGAGGCGACGCGGGCGCGGTTGTTTGAGGTGCTGGGGTCGATCCCGACAATCTCCAATCCGCTGGACTACCACACGTTCATCTGGGGTGACGGCCCCAAGACGACCGAGGTCTTCACCGCCATGCTGGAGGCCTATGACGCTGGCATCTACATCATCGACACGCCGCGCACCGACCGCTGTTCGGATGCCTGGTATGACCCGGCCCTGGCGGCCATCGTCGCGGCGCAGCGAACGACCGGGAAGATCGCCTTCCCGGTTGCGTCGATGCCGGAAAACTTTGGCGAGGCGCGGGCGGCACGGATGATGGACCAGGGGATCTGCGCGTTGATGGGGCTGGAGACGGCCTTGGCCGCGATCAAGGCGGCGCAGGTGGCGCCGGGGGTGGCGGGGTGGCGGCCTATGGCTCCGCTTGGCGCCCGTGCGACGGTGATGCTGAGCGAGGCGGAGGGCAAGGCGTTGCTGGCGGCGGCGGGGGTGGCGGTGCCGCGCTCGGTTGCCGGGGTGTCGTTGGCGTCGTTGTCGGTGGTGGGGTTAACCCCGCCCTACGCGCTGAAAGGGCTGGGGTTCGCCCACAAGACCGAGGCCGGGGCGGTGCGGTTGGGGTTGGCATCACTGGACGGGCAAGCCGAGATGGTGGGGGCAACCGGCTATCTGGTGGAGGAGATGGTCACAGGGTCGGCCGCCGAGATTCTGGTCGGGCTTAGG
>JANXPK010000439.1 GCA_025357355.1 Rhodobacterales bacterium | reverse complement strand
CCACCGCAGGAACCCCAGCAGGAACTGCTCATACGGCCAGTTCGTGCCAAGCGCACGGTCGAGTGCTGTGGGCCAATCCTCGGGGCGAGCCACAGTGGTGGCGCAGTGGTGCAGGTCAGAACGGCCGAACAGAATGGCGGGAACCCGGTGCAGCATCCCTTCCAGCGCCAAGGAAGAGGAGATCGAAACTGTAGCCGCCGCACCGGTCAAGATGTCATGGACGTTGGCGTCCGTCACCACGACCTGCGGATGCCTGCGGCGCAGGAATTGCAGGATCGCCCGCGTCTCGCGCCCCTTGTAGCGCGGATGGGGTTTGACCACGACGGGGTGACCGGCGGCGGCCTCGACCACCAGTCGCACCATGGTTTCACTGTCGATCCATTGCGCCCGTTCGACCGGATCGGACCAGTCTTGCAGGAAGAGCGCCAGGTGGCCCTTGCCGAAGTCGCGCGGCTCGTCAGGCTGCGGCACGCGGCTTTTGCGCGGGGTAACCCAGGTGCGTTGCAACTGATCAAAGAAGGTTCGGGCGAGGTCGGCAGGCACCCGGCCGGGCAGGAAGGTCTTGTCGGTAATGGAACTTTCGAAATTGACGCCATTGGGATCGACGTGGAAGTACCCACCCAGATTGGCGATGCCGAGGTTCAGGCACAGCGGCCGCGGCACCCGACCCATATGGACGAAGTCGAAGTGACCCACGGCCGACGGCAGAACCAACTCGTCATAGACGCGGTGCACAATTTCGGTTTGCGCACCAATGTCGGCCAGTTGCGCCAGAAGCCTGCGGTAGAAGAACGGCACCCGTTCGGGGTTGTCGCCGATCATCTGCGCGGGCAAATGCAGCCGGACTCTGGCCATCAGCGCGCGTCAGCGGGCCGAGGCGAAGACCATGTCGATCATGGCTTGGGTGCCGCGCACGAATTCGAGCGGGCAACCGTAAGCCTCGCCCGTGCGGACCGAACGGCCAAAGGCTTCGACCTGCAGCTTGTACTGGTCCACGCCGGGGAAACGCTCAGTCGTCACTTTCTGACCCGGCTGATGCCACTCCAGTTGCGCCTGATCATGCAGACCTGCGTTGAAAGGGCCATTGGCCACCCGGATCATGCCCTTTTCGCCCTGAAAGACCACCTCTTGCCGCAGGAATAGCCGCATCGAGGTCATGGCGGAATAGGTGAAACGGCCGGTTGGACCGGACAATTCGCCCGTCACGTGCGCCCAGGTGTCGACGCCATTCTCGCGCTTGAGCTTGGCATGCAATTCGATGGGCTCGGCGCCGGTCACAAAGCGGACCGAACCATAAGTGTAGACCCCGATGTCGCGCACTCCGCCGCCACCGGTTTCCGGGCGGTTGCGGATGTTGGTCGTGTCGGCGCGGTTGTCATAGGAAAACGCCGCATCGACATGCAGGACTTTACCGATAGCGCCCTGCTCGACCAATTCCTTGACGCGGCGCCATTGCGGGTGAAAAACGATCATGTAGGCCTCTGCCGCCAGTTTCTTGGCAGCATCGCGGGCATGGATGATCTGGTCGATCTCATGCGCGTGCATCGCAATGGGCTTTTCGGTCAGCACATGCTTGCCAGCGGCCAAGGCCTTGAGCGTCCACAGGACATGCAGGTGATTGGGCAACGGGATGTAGACGACCTCAACCTCGGGGTCGGCCAGCAGCGCCTCATAGGTCGAATGAACCTTCAGACCGGGGCAGAAATCCTGAAATCCTACCGCCTTGGCTGGATCAGAGGTGGCGAGCGCATAAAGTTCAGCGCCACTTGCCGCGTGGATCGCCGGGGCCATATGTTCGCGCGCAAATTTCGCAGCCCCTAGCACACCCCATTTTACCGCTTTCATAAGGTCCTCCCCCAAGGTTTGGGTCAGGCTAGGAACTCCGCGGCAGAGTGGCAAGGGGCGATTGACTATCCCTTGCGAATTGCACGCCGCGACTTGCGGCCTTGCCACAGC
The DNA here is from genome assembly GCA_025357355.1 of Rhodobacterales bacterium. Taxonomy (GTDB): domain Bacteria; phylum Pseudomonadota; class Alphaproteobacteria; order Rhodobacterales; family Rhodobacteraceae; genus Stagnihabitans. The sequence continues at coordinate 2,358 of JANXPK010000439.1, read as the reverse complement.
GAGATTGCAAGGATCAGCACGTAGCCCAACGATATGGCCACCATCGTCTCCCACGGGAAGCTGAGCAGCGCAGCGACCAGGCCGACGAAGCCGACGATGACGTAGCGGACATTCTCGGCATAAAAGGTCACCGTCTTGAAGGAGGGCGTCGGTATGCGGCTGATCATCAGGCCGCCGATCAGCACCAGATAGAGCGCGAGCACGGCGGGCGGCAAATGTGGAGCGGTGGGTTCCATGAAGGCGACATAGGCGGGCAACAGCGCGAGCATGGCGCCTGCCGGGGCAGGAACGCCGGTGAAATGGGTGGCAACCGGCTTTTCCGGGCTAGGCCGGTTGCCGATGTTGAACCGCGCCAACCGCAGAAGGCAGCACGACGCATAGATCAGCGTGGCGATCCAGCCGCCGCTTTGCAGCCCGTGCAGGCCCCAAAGGTAGATGATCAGACCCGGTGCCACACCGAAATTCACGAAATCGACCAGCGAGTCCAGTTCGGCGCCGATCTCGCTTTCGCTGCGCAACAGCCGCGCTAGGCGGCCGTCAAGGCCGTCAAGCACGGCCGCCAGCAGGATCAGCGCGACGGCGCCTTCGAACTGTTCATTGATGGCAAAGCGTAGGCCGGTCAGGCCGGAGCACACGGCCGAAATGGTCATCAGATTGGGCAAAAGCTGCGCCAGTTGCAGTTCCGAGCGGGGTTTTGGGGCGTGTTCGTTCATCTACTCCTCGCGCGCCAGCCGGGCGGGGCTGGATGAGCCAAGATCGGCGATCACACTTTCCCCGCCAATCATGGTCTGACCCAGCGCCACCATCGGGGCAATTCCGGCGGGCAGGTAGACATCCAGCCGCGAGCCGAAACGGATCAGCCCGAAACGGTCACCCGCCCGCAAGCTTTGGCCGATCTTGGCAAAACAGACGATGCGCCGCGCCACCAACCCGGCGATCTGCACCACCGCCACTTTGCGGCCATCGGGCAAGGCAATCGCCACGCTGTTGCGTTCATTGTCCGAACTGGCCTTGTCCATTGCGGCATTGAAGAACTTGCCGGGGCGATAAGAGATGGCGGTGATCTGGCCGCCGACCGGCATCCGGTTCACATGGCAGTTGAACACCGACATGAACACCGAAACCCGGGTCAGCGGCAGCGGCCCCATGCCCAGCTCTTCGGGTGGCACGGCGGGTTCGATCAGCGACACGACGCCATCAGCCGGACTGAGGATAAGGCTGTCACCAAGGGGGACCGAGCGTTTGGGGTCGCGAAAGAAGTAATAGCACCAGATCGTCAACCCTGTGCCGATCCAGCCCAGAACGTGCCAGATCAGGAACAGGACGACGGTGATGACGGCGAAGATGGCGACAAAGCGGTAGCCTTCGGGATGCATGGGCTTGAGAAACGTGTCCCGCATTCGCATTGGTCGCACTCCGGTCACTGGGGCAGGCAAGCAACCCTCATACGGCGTGGTGCGGCGAAGTTCAACCGTTTCGCGGCGTCAGGCGGGCACGACCATGCCCTTGCCGCGGGCCAGTTCGCGCATGCGTTCCTGCAGCTTTTCAAAGGCGCGCACTTCGATCTGGCGGATACGCTCACGGCTGACGCCGTAGCTTTCGGACAACTCCTCCAGCGTGACGGGAGTTTCAGAAAGGCGGCGTTTGGCCAGCACATCACGTTCGCGGTCGTTCAGGGCCGACATCGCCTGGGTCAATAGGGCATAGCGGGTGTCGAATTCGTCCTTTTCAGCATAATCGCCGGCCTGATCGCTGTCCTCGTCTTCCAGCCAGTCCTGCCACTGGGTCGTGCCTTCGCCATCCGCACCGACCGTGACGTTGAGCGAGGCATCGCCGCCCGACAGACGACGGTTCATGTCGATCACTTCACTTTCGCTGACCGAAAGGTCCTTGGCGATCTGAGCGACGTTTTCGGGACGCAGGTCACCCTCTTCCAGCGCGCCGACCTTGGCCTTGGCCTTGCGCAGGTTGAAGAACAGCTTTTTCTGCGCCGAAGTGGTGCCAAGTTTCACCAGCGACCAAGACCGCAGGATGTATTCCTGAATCGATGCACGGATCCACCACATGGCGTAAGTGGCCAGCCGGAAACCCTTTTCGGGATCAAAGCGCTTGACCGCCTGCATCAGGCCGACATTGGCCTCGGAGATCACCTCGGCCTGCGGCAGACCGTAGCCGCGATAGCCCATGGCGATCTTGGCCGCCAGACGCAGGTGCGACGTCACCAGACGATGCGCCGCCTGACTGTCCTGATGGTCGACCCAACGCTTGGCGAGCATGTATTCTTCTTCCGCGACCCCAAACGCTCGGTCCCCCTTGGTGACAGCCTTATCCTCAGTCCGGCTGATGGCGTCGTGTCGC
>JANXPK010000427.1 GCA_025357355.1 Rhodobacterales bacterium | reverse complement strand
GTTCAATAATGGCATCACCACCAGCCTCCGGACTCCGGACTCCAGCCTCCGGACTGAGCCTGGAGGAGTGCTTCACTCCGACAGGCTCTTAGAAGTGATGGAGATCCTGGTAGGTGCCGGGGAGCAGGATGAGGTCGGCGTGGCTGCCGGACTGGACCAGGCGGCCCGCGTCGTAAAGATCTTGCGCGGTGGTGTCGCGGTAAGCGAGGGTGATCGGGTCCACCATGTGCACGGCAGCACCAGCGGTGCCGAAATGGACATTGGTGCCGCTGAGGTGCAGGTCGTATTTCGGGTCACGCCCGCACAGGGTGATGTTGCGGGCGGCAATGGCCAACATATCCTCGACCAAGGCGCGGGGAAAACGGATGCGGCCGTCGTCACCTTGAATGGCCCCTGCCCCGGTGAGGATCTCGACGCCGGTCCGGGGCGCCTGCGAAAGGCCGATCTGTTCAAGAGCCTGCAGGGCGCTTTCGTGGATTTTCGCCATGTTCGCATCGGTCAACGGGCGGTACTGGCCGCCAGGCATGCCGGGGCGCACCGGGCGCAGATTGTCGGCCAAGGGGGCGGCGCGCAGGGCCACGCGGTTGGCACGGCCACCCGAGCGGCGGTTGCGGGCGGGTTCGCAAGCCTCGCCGATGTCGAGAAGATCGCTCATGTCGGGCTTCCTTTGTGCAAGAGGTCGTCGATTTCGCTGCCGGGCAGGCCCGACAACAGGGGGGCAAAGATGCCGTCGGTGAGCATGGCGCGGACCGTGGTGACAATGGCGGTTTGCGCCATCCGGGCGACTTGAGAGCCAAGCGAAATGCGGCGGACACCCAAGGCGGAAAGCTCGGCGACGGTGAGGTGGCGCAAGGGGCCGGCGGCGAGGGCGTTGACGGGTTTGCGGACCGCCGCGATGATTTGCTTCAGCTCCGCCACGCCGGGCGGGATCGGGATATACAGAAGGTCGGCGCCAGTGGACTCGAAGGCTTGCAGGCGGCGGATGCCCTCGGCCAGATCATAGCTGCCCTGCATCACCCCATCGGCACGGGCGCTCAGGATGAACGGGCGTTTGACGGCACGGGCGGCGGATGAGGCCGCCTTGATGCGTTCAACCGAAAGGGCGAAGTCGTAGGAAGTGACGGTGGCAGGGATCGTATCCTCGATCGAGCAGCCTGACAGACCGACCTCGGCGGCAAGGCGGACGGTTTCGGCGACGGTATCGGGATCATCGCCAAAGCCGTTTTCTAAATCACCATTCACCGGCAGGTCAGTAGCCTGAACGATCATTTCGGCATGGGCCAGCGCCTCATCCCGGCTGAGCGTGCCGCCATCAAGGCGACCGAGGGTGAAGGCATGGGCGGCCGACGACGTGGCAAGCGCCTTCGCGCCAAGACCCGTCATCAGACGGGCGGACCCTACGTCCCACGGGTTGGGCATGACAAAGCAGCCGCTCTGGTGCAGGTCATGGAAAGTCTGGTGACGGCTCATGCGCGGACCCTTTCCGATTTGGGGTCATACATCGGGACCAGCGAGGCCACGGCCTCATGCCGCACACCCGCAACCTCGATTTCGTAGGCAGAGCCAAGGATATCGGCGTCGGTCTGGCCCTTGCAGGCAACATAGCCCATGCCGACGGCGCCGCCAAGAAAGTGGCCGTAGTTGCCCGAGGTGACCGGACCCACGATCTGCCCATCGCGCACCACGGCCTCGTTGTGAAAAAGCAGCGGCTCGGGGTCTTTCAGGCGGAACTGCAGAAGCTTGCGGTCCAGACCAGCGTCAGCTTTGTGCAGAACGGCGTCACGACCGATGTAGGTGGCCTTCTTGCGGCTGGCGGCGAAACCAAGACCCGCCTCCAGCACGTGATCCTCGTCGGTGATGTCGTGGCCCCAGTGGCGATAGGCCTTTTCGATGCGGCAACTGTCCAGCGTGTGCAGGCCGCAAAGCTTGAGACCAAGCTCGGCGCCCGCCGTTTCCAGCGCTTCGAAGACATGGGCGGTCTGGTCGGTGGCGACGTAAAGCTCCCAGCCCAACTCGCCCACATAGGTCACGCGGTGGGCGCGGGCCAGCCCCATGCCGATCTCGATTTCGCGCGCCGTACCAAAGGGATGGCTGGCGTTGCTGAAGTCATCTGGCGAGACGCGCGCCATCAGGTCGCGGGATTTGGGGCCCATGATGCACAGGACCGACTCAGTCGCCGTCATATCGGTGATCACCGCAAAATCGTCCCCGACATGGCGGCGCAACCAGGCAAGATTGCGCTGCAAGGTAGCACCGGGGACCACAAGCAGATAGGCGGTTTGCGAAAGCCGGGTGACGGTCAGGTCAGCCTCGATGCCGCCACGCCCATTCAACAGCATCGTGTAGACGATCTTGCCCGGTTCGACGTCCATCTCGGCAGAACACAGCCGGTTGAGAAAGCGGCCGGCGTCGCGGCCCTCGACCCTGATCTTGCCGAAAGAGGTCATGTCGAAAAAGCCGACGCCGGTGCGCACAGCCATATGTTCAGCCTTCTGGTTGTCAAACCAGTTCTGCCGTTTCCAGGAATAGCGATATTCCCGCTCCTGCCCCGGGTCGGCGAACCAGTTGGCGCGCTCCCAACCCGCCACTTCGCCAAAGACCGCGCCACGCGCCTTGAGGTGGTCATGCAGCGGCGAACGGCGCACCCCGCGTGAAGTTTCGACCTGGCGATAGGGGAAATGGTCGGCGTAAAGCAGGCCCAGGGTTTCAGTGACCCGCTCTTTCAGGTAGGCGCGGTTGCGCTGGAACGGTTGCGCGCGGCGGATGTCAACTTCCCAAAGGTCGAACGGCGCCTCGCCTTCGACGATCCAATGGGCAAGCGCCATGCCCGCCCCGCCGGACCCTGCGATGCCGACAGAGTTGTAACCGGCGGCGATCCAGTAGCCGCCCAGTTCCGGCGACTCGCCAAGGTAATAGCGGTCATCGGGGGTGAACGATTCGGGGCCGTTGAAGAACGTATGGATGCCGGCGGTTTGAAACAGCGGCAGACGGTTCATCGCGTGTTCAAGGATCGGCTGGAAATGGTCCCAATCCTCGGGCAGCGTGTCGAACATGAAGTCGTCACGGATGCCACCCATGCCCCAGGGTTTGGCCTTGGGCTCGAACGCGCCGACCATCATCTTGCCCGCGTCGGATTTGTAATAAGTGCATTCGTCGGGCACCCGCAGTACGGGCAGGTGTCCGAGGCCGGGCACGGGTTCGGTGATCAGGTAAAAGTGTTCGCAGGCGTGCAAAGGCAAGGTCACGCCGGACTGGCCAGCAAGCTCGCGGCCCCACATGCCGCCACAGTTGATGACGATTTCCGTGGCGATATGGCCGCGCTCGCCACCCGCGACATAATCAACGCCGGTCACCCGGCTGCCCGCCTTGGTGACGCCGGTGACCTTGGTATGTTCAAAGATCTGCACGCCGCGCATCCGGGCACCTTTGGCCAGTGCCATGGCAATGTTGGCAGGGTCACACTGGCCGTCCAAGGGCAGGTGGACCGCTCCGACAACGCCGTCGATGTTCAGATGCGGATACATCGCCTTGGCTTCGGACGGGGCAATTTCGCGCACATCGACATCAAAAATCCGCGCCACGGTG
>JANXPK010000388.1 GCA_025357355.1 Rhodobacterales bacterium | reverse complement strand
CGAAAGATGAAGGCCGAGCCGTCGATGAGGTGAAGATGATGTCCCCTGCCGAACGCCATGGTGGTTCCCTCCGTTTGCCCCATGTTCATGCCATGAACCGCAGGATGCCGCTAGCCCGTTGACAGGCGGCCTTTGCGGGCCTATCCCGGCGTCATGCTGACCCGGAACCGCCCGACGAACTGGTACTTTACCAACGCCAAATAGGCGGTTGGTCAGCATCGCATTCCCCGATTTGACCGATGAACCGCCCGTAAGGTGGTTCTACCTCTGCCTTGCGGGCCCCCGCGAAGGAGCAAGAGATGACGCTGAAGATACGCGAAGCGGTGCCGGATGATCTGCCCCAAGTGCATGACATGATTGGGCTATTGGCCCGACACCATGGCGATGAGCCCAAGATATCGTTAGATGACCTGCGGCGGAAGATCTTTGATCTTGGCATGGGCTGCATTCTGGTGGCGGCTGAGGAGGAGGGGCTGGTGGGCTATGCGCTGATCCTGACCCGTCCCAATCTGGTGACCGGAGGTGTGGGGCATGACATCAACCATCTGTTCGTGGTGGAATGGCGCAGGCGGGCTGGCATCGGGCGGGCGTTGATTGCGGCGGCGCGCGCTATGGCGGTGGCCCGAGGGGCAGAGGGGCTGATGATCGGCACCCATTGGGAAAATCTTGGTGCGCAAAGGGCTTACCGGGAGATGGGGCTGGAAGAAGTGACCCACGGGCCGCGGTTCAAGGTGGCGTTGGGGTGAACCAGCGAGCCGACAGGGCGACGGATTGCGGGGTGGGGGTCCAGGCGCCGAAGTCAAGACCGGCGGCGCGGAGCATACGGCCGATCCAGACGTTGCAGGTGTTCAGCGCGTTGAAACGGCCTTTGGCGGCGTAGAAGGCGTCAGTGGTGTCGAAGGGAGGGGCGGGCAAGGGGATGGGTTTGCCTGCGGGGTCGAGGGCAAATGTTGTGGTGATGGCCTGGGTCAACGCTGCCAGTTGTGTCTGCGACAGACTGATCCAGGTTATGCCGGGGACGCCCGTGATATCACCTGCAACATCCAGATGCAGGGTGGCTGCGTCGCCGGTCAGGGCGGGCCAGATCGAGGTAGGTTGAGGTCGAGATAGCTACCGGTGGTGGTGTAGTACGCCTGGGAGCCCCAGCCGATGACAAGGTATTTGGCCCTTGGGTCGCCGACCGGCACGCCCTGCGCGGCGGCAAAGGCATAGGTTGCGCGCAAGCCGTCGCTCATCGGCAAGAGCAGGTCGAAGTGGATCGGGCCGCGGGCGAGGGCGACGCGGGTCAGCGGGCCGCCGTCGATTTGCGGATGTGCGCCGGGGATCACGGCGCCGACGAATGCCGCGATGAAGTAGAAAAATGGCAGTAATATCAGTGCTGTAAGCGCGCGAAGCAGCCAGCGCGCCACAGCCTAGTGATCGTCGTGGGCGTGGGCGCGGTCGATGTCGAAGCGTTTGTCGCAGTAGCCGCATTCGACGAAACCAACATCCTCGGGGATGGTCAGCCAGACGCGGGGATGGCCAAGGGCACCTACGCCACCGTCGCACGCGACCTTCCATTGAGTGACGATCTGGATTTCGGGCGCTTTTGTAGGCATTTGCGGTCCTTTGGGCTTGGTCCGGGGCAATGTAGCGAATGGGGCGGGCGCGGCAAGGGGGCGTCGCGAACGACAGGTTAACTCATTTGGATCGTTGGCGATTAATGAAAGGTTGACGACCTACAAAGTACCTACATTGCACCTACAATGCCTCTACAGGCTTTTCTTGCTGCCGGGCGCCGAATTTGGGTTAACGATGGACGACGAATCGGGGGGGCGATGATGAGCTATCTGCTGGCGATCGATCAGGGCACGACATCGACGCGGGCCATCGTGTTTGACGCCAGCCTGCGCCCCGTTGCCTCGGCGCAGGAAGAGTTTGCGCAGCGCTATCCGGCCTCGGGCTGGGTCGAGCATGAGCCGGAGGATTTGTGGCGGACGGTGGTTGCGACCGGGCGCGGGGCGATGGCGAAGGCGGGGGTTGCGGCGGAGCAGATTGCCGGGATCGGTATCACCAATCAGCGCGAGACGACGCTGGTTTGGGACCGCAGGACCGGTCAGCCGGTGTACCGGGCTATTGTCTGGCAAGACCGGCGGACGGCGGGTTTGTGTGAGCGGCTGAAGGCCGAAGGTCATGAGGCCGAGATCACGGCCAAGACCGGGCTGCTTTTGGACCCGTATTTCAGCGGCACGAAGCTCGCCTGGATATTGGCGCAGGGCGATAACGCGGCGCGGGCCAAGCGCGGCGAGT
>JANXPK010000386.1 GCA_025357355.1 Rhodobacterales bacterium | reverse complement strand
GGCCCTGACCGCCGAACAGGTGCAAGCGTTGCGGCGTGCGGTGCAGACCTATAAGGCGCTGGGGGGCGGGTGGGCATACGCCGCGTCGGCCACAAAGATTCCATGAGACGCCAGCGCATGCACCGTATCAGCCTCATCGCCTTGACCGGGTTGGCCATCGCCCTGAGCGCCTGCGGCAAGAAGCCGGCCCCACCGCCGTCGCCCGACAGCGCCGCCAAGGCCCACGCCAAGACCGTCACCGTGGTGCCGGTGGAGCTGCGCGCCATCGAGGGCGGCCTGATCGCCTCGGGCCAGCTGGCGCCACGCGAGGACACCGCCATCATCCCAGACGTCACCGGCTACCGCGTCGCCAAGGTGCTGGTGGACGAGGGCCAGTGGGTCGGCGCCGGACAGGTCCTGGCCACGCTGGACGACAGCCTGCTGCATGCCCAGGTCGAGCAGCAGGTGGCGCTGGCCGCCCAGCAGCGGGTGCTGGCCGACCGCGCCGACGCCGAAGCCACCCGGGTCAAGGACCTCGATGGCCAGGGCGTGCTGTCGCAGGAGCTGATCGATGGCCGCCGCTTCGCCGCCAGGACCGCCCGCGCCGCCGCCGTGGCCCAGGAAGCCGCCGCCGCCGCCATCCGCGCCCGCGAGGCGCACATGACCGTCCGCGCCCCCTACGCCGGCCTGGTCATCGAACGCAACGTCCGCCAGGGCGACCTGTCCGGCGCCGGTAGCACGGCCTGGTTTCGTATCGCCAAGGACGGCGAAGTGGAGCTGGCCGCCGATGTCGCCGAGATCTCGCTGGGCAAGCTGCGTCCTGGCCTGGCGGTGCAGGTGACCCTCGCCGACGGCACCCAGGTGTCCGGCACGGTGCGCATCGTCAGCCCCCGGGTCGACACCGCCACCAAGCTGGGCCGCGTGCGCGTCACCCTGCCCGTGCGGCCGGACGTGCGCTCCGGCGGCTTCGCCCGCGCCAGCTTCTCCGGCGTCGCCCACCCCACCGCCGCCGTGCCCGAGACCGCCGTGCGCTATGACGCCGAGGGCGCCTCGGTGCTGGTGGCCGGAGCCGACAACAAGGTCGCCCGCGTTCCGGTCACCACCGGCATGCACGGCAACGGTTATGTCGAACTGCTGACCGGCCCGGCCGTCGGCGCCAATGTGGTCGACAAGGCCGCCGCCCAGTTGACGCCCGGCGACTACATCCACCCGATCGCCCCATCGGCGGCGACCCCCGCCGCCTCCGCAAAATGAACGAGCCGACGCCCCAGCTATTGATTTCGGCGTGGGCGATCCGCAACCCGACGCCGGTGGCGGTGCTGTTCATCGCCCTGGTGATCGCCGGGCTGATTTCCTACATGGCCCTGCCGATCAAGAACTTCCCCAACGTGGAGTTCCCGGCCGTCTCGGTCACTGTCACCCGCAGCGGCGCCGCCCCGGCGGAGATGGAAAACCAGGTCACCCGGCCGATCGAAAACGCCCTCTCCGGGCTCAACCACGTCACCACCATCGCCTCGTCGGTGAACCAGGGTTCGTCCACCTCGGTGGTGCAGTTCGAACTGGGCACCGACCTGCAGAAGGCCACGGACGACGTTCGGTCAAGGGTTGACCAGACCCGTTCGGCCCTGCCCCGCGAAATCGACCCGCCGGTGGTCCAGCGGCTGGAAATCGACGACCAACCGATCATCACCTACGCCGAATACGTCAGACCCAGGAAGCCGAGATCGCCCATTTTCTTGAAAAGCACATGTGCGGGAAAGATCTCCGCTTCCTCCCATTCATCCACATGAGGATTGATCTCTTGTTCGACAAAACGCCGCACCGTCTGGCGAAACATGGCATGTTCTTCGGTGAATTCCATGATGCAATCTCCTGTGGGAAAGTGGGTGCTGAGGATGCAACTCTGTATTGTTCAAAGTATAGGCATCTTGTGAGGTTTTCGGCAAGGCGATGTGAATTTCCTCACAGTGTTCTCGTTTTTCGCTGGATTGGTCGCATATGTGTATCTTTGCTGCGTTGTATAGAAAGGATCTCATCAGTAACTATTTGAAACTCAAGGAGAAAACCTTCTATGCAACGGCATTCTCAGCAAGCACCTAACTCGACGAAGACTGGCATCTCTGCACTGCGTACTATGGATGATCTGTTGAAACCAAGCGAATGGGAAAAGCTTACTGATGCTGATCGCGCCCAATCATCAGCGCCGTTTCCGGCATTGAGCGTGAGCACGACACGTGCAGAGGCACTTTTGCGCGCCTCATCTCCTGCGCCGCTGCAAGATTGGATTGCGGCGTGTACCAGTCGCAATTTTCAACCGTATGTCGCCGCTGGCGTTGCCAGTTGGCTGGCCACCGCACCAGAGATGGCGCATCTCTATGTGGGGGGCAGCGCGTCACTGGGCACCCCACAACTGGTTGCCTCGGTCGCGCGTAAAAATGTGGCAAATTGGCCGATGCCGTCCTCATATTGCTATGCGCCCGACCCCTCGGCTTTTGCACAACCGCTCTTGCTCGTGTTGCCGCTTGGCACGGCTGATGCCTTTGCCCAGGGACTCTC
>JANXPK010000338.1 GCA_025357355.1 Rhodobacterales bacterium | reverse complement strand
AGATGAAGCGAAATTTTAGGCAAATTGTCGGAGTGTGGGTGTTGGTTTCCTGCGGCGCCATCTGAATCGGTTTGCAGCCGACGGCTGGCCCGACTCTTTCCAAGGTGCGGGCTTTGCGCTATCGGGTCGCAAAGCCCGAAGGACACCATGCCCGCGCCCAGAACGGATCAGATCGAGGTCATCGCCCCCAACCTCAAGCGCCGTTTGTCGGGGGTTACAGCGACGGTGGTGCGGCTGATCCCGGTGCAGGTGCCGATGATCGGCATCGTCACCACCGGGCCGGGCTTGCCGGGGGATCTGCCGCATATCAGCCTGTGGCGGCTGCCCTTCTTGCCGCGGGACCGCTGGCGCGTCTGGCACGCGCGGCGCAACACCGAGATGGTGCTGGGTCTGGTGCTGCGCCATCTGCTGCGACGAAAGCTGCGGCTTATGTTCACCTCTGCCGCGCAGCGCCACCACAAGCCGCTGACCCGCTGGATGATCGCGCGGATGGACCGGGTGGTGGCGACGTCGGAACGCGCCAAATCCTATCTGCAGGTCCCGGCGCTGGTGATCATGCACGGTGTCGATACGCAGGTCTTTCGGCCTGCACCCGACCGCACCGCCCTGCGCGCCGCCTTGGGTCTGCCTGAGGACGCCATTTTGCTGGGCTGTTTTGGCCGGATCAGGGCGCAGAAGGGCGTTGATGTTCTGGTGGAGGCGGCGTGTACCTTGTTGCCGACACGGCCAAAAGTTCGCCTCATCTTCACCGGTCGGATGACCGAGGACAACCGCGCCTTCTACGACGGTCTGCTGGCCCGTCTTACAGCGGCGGGGATAGCCGACCGTGTGCAGTTTCTGGGCGAGATCGCATGGGACGACGTCGTGCAGCACTATCAGGCGCTGGATCTGTTCGTGGCCCCGGCGCGATGGGAGGGCTTTGGTCTGACCCCATTGGAGGCGATGGCCTGCGGGGTGCCGGTGGTCGCCACCAACGTCGGCGCCTTTGAGGCCCTGCTGACGGCCGAGACCGGCAGTCTGGTGCCCCCCGGTGACGCCCCGGCCCTGACTGCGGCGCTCGCCACCTGGATCGACGACCCCGCGCGCCTTGCCGCCGCAGGCATCGCCGCCCGCGCGCATATGCTGGCCCATCACCGGATCGAGGACGAGGCCGCCGCCCTTGTCGCGGTTTACCGTGAAATGTTGAGCGCACAATGACGCGGTTGGGGTTCTATCTTGCCCGGACCCTGCGGCTGGAGGCGCCCTTGGCTGCGATGGGCCGGCCGTTGGATCAGATGCTGAGCCGGATGCAAGGCAAGGTTGCGCTGGTCGGCAACGCGCAAAGCCTTGCCACGGCGCGCCACGGGGCCGAGATTGACGCCGCCGACCTGATCTTGCGCATCAACCGCGCGCCGATGCCTGCGCCGCTGAGCCACGGCACCCGCACCGATGTGCTGTGCCTTGCCACCAGTCTGGACGCCGCCAGCTTGCAGCGCCTGAACCCCGGCCTGATCCTGTGGCTGTCGCCCAAGCGCAAACGCCTGCCTTGGGCTGTCGCCAGCCGTCGCGGCTTTGCCTTGCCGCCGCTGGCGGGCTTTCAGCGCCTGAAAGCCCTGCTCGGTGCGCCGCCCACCACCGGGTTGATGATGATCGATCTGCTGTCGCATTCCCCCGCGACCCGCATCGACCTATTCGGCTTTGACTTCTTCGCCAGCCGCTCGCTGACGGGTCGCCGCAGCGCCGCACAGGTCCCGCATGATTTTGGCGCCGAACAGGCCTATGTCACGGCCTTGATGGCCCGCGATGCGCGGTTTCATCTGCACCGGGATGCGGGCGATGATTTGCGGCAAGATTGACGCAATGGGCCTTTCCGCCTTGCGAGGATTGCGTTAACAGCCAGCCGTCCTTGACGGTCAGGGGCATCAAAGGAGACCCCGATGGGCTATAAAGTCGTCGTCGCGGGTGCCACGGGCAACGTGGGCCGCGAAATGCTGAACATCCTCGCCGAGCGCGAGTTTCCGGTGGATGAGATTGCCGCGTTGGCATCGCGCAAATCCATGGGCACCGAAATCAGCTTTGGCGACAAGACCGTCAAGACCAAGGATCTGGAGACCTTTGATTTCAAGGGCTGGGATATTGCCCTCTTTGCCGTGGGGTCCGAAGCGACCAAGATCTACGCGCCTCGCGCCGCGGCGGCAGGCTGTGTGGTCATCGATAACTCGTCACTGTACCGCTATGACCCGCAAGTGCCGCTGATCGTGCCGGAAGTGAACGCCGACCAGATCTTCATGGTCAAGAACAAGAACATCATCGCCAACCCCAACTGTTCGACGGCCCAGATGGTGGTGGCGCTGAAGCCGCTGCACGACCGTGCCCGGATCAAGCGGGTGGTGGTGGCGACCTATCAGTCGGTGTCGGGTGCGGGCAAAGAAGGCATCGACGAGCTGTGGGACCAGACCAAGGGCATCTTCGTGGTTGGCCAGGAGGTCGCGCCGAAGAAGTTCCCCAAGCAGATCGCCTTCAACGTGATCCCGCATATCGATGTCTTTCTTGACGACGGCTACACCAAGGAAGAATGGAAGATGGTGGCCGAGACCAAGAAGATCCTGGACCCCGCCATCAGGATCACCGCCACGTGCGTGCGCGTGCCGGTGTTCGTCGGCCACTCCGAGGCGATCAACATCGAGTTCGAGGACCCGCTGGATTGGCAAGAGGCTACCGACATCCTGCGCGAGGCGCCCGGTGTCATGGTTGTCGATAAGCGCGAGCCGGGCGGCTATATCACCCCCATCGAATGCGTGGGCGATTACGCGACCTATGTCAGCCGCATAAGGCAGGACATCACGGTCGAGAACGGGCTGTCGATCTGGGTGGTGTCCGACAATCTGCGCAAAGGGGCCGCGCTGAACGCGGTGCAGATTGCCGAGGTGCTGGGGAACCGGGTGCTGAAGAAGGGGTGAGGCGCGCCCGATCCTCGGGGATCGGGTCTGGTAGCCCCTGCATATTGGAGCACGATGTCCCTTCAAGGCGTCACTGCCCGGCCAAAGGTACCGAGTCTGAACTTGCATCTTCTGTCTACCTTCTCGTCCCCGATAGGCCAAAGCCTATCGGGGACGCGCCCGACCGCCCCCCGGGCGGGCGCGTCCCCTTCCTCACCATAGTTCCCGATCCAATCCCCCCTGCCTTGCGCTGACGCGTGGCGGCAATCGGACCGATGAGGGCTACACTGTAGCCCTCATCAGACGGTCCTCTGGTGCGGGTGGCGAAAGCGGCCAACATGATGTTTCCATCACGCTACGTCGCGCGCTAAGGATTGCCAGCAACCCGCCCTACTCCGCCAGAT
>JANXPK010000331.1 GCA_025357355.1 Rhodobacterales bacterium | reverse complement strand
CGACGACGCGGCTGGAATAGGCGACCACTTCGTCAAGCTCTGACGAGATGACCAGCAGGGCCAGCCCGTCCTCGCGCAAGCGGTTGATGGTTCGCACGATTTCGGCATGGGCACCCACGTCGATGCCACGGGTCGGCTCGTCCAGGATCAGCACTTTGGGGTCGATGGCCAGCCAGCGGGCGAGGATCACCTTCTGTTGGTTGCCGCCCGAAAGCAACTTGACCGCCATGTCATGGTTGGCAGCGCGGATGTCCAGCGCCTCGGCGAACTTGCCGGCCACCTCTTCTTGTTCGTCACGGGTCAGCGCGCTGAACCAGCCGAGCTTGGCCTGCAGCGCGATGATGATGTTTTCGCGCACGGAAAGATCGCCGAAGATGCCGTCGGCCTTGCGGTCCTCTGGGCAGAAGCCAAAACCTGCGGCAACCGCCTCGACCGGGCTGCGCATCAAGAGGGGCCGCCCGCCCATCGCCACTGTGCCGGTATCGGCAAGATCGACGCCGAACATGAGGCGAGCCATTTCGGTGCGGCCCGAGCCCAGAAGCCCCGCCACCCCCACGACCTCGCCCTGATGCAGCGCAAGGGTGAAGGGACGGACGCTGCCGTTGCGTCCGAAGCGGTCAAAGGACACGAGCGCCGGGCCGGTCTCGCCACTTTCCAGCAGGGTCGCGGGCTGGGCGAAGACAATGTCCTTGCCAAGCATCATGTGCACCACGTCGGTGCGGGTCAATCCGGCAAGGGATTGGGACTTCACCAGTTTTCCGTTGCGCAGAATCGTCACCCGGTCCGAGATGGCAAAGACCTGATCCAGAAAATGGGTGATGAAGACGATGGCCAGCCCGCGCGCCTTGAGGCTGCGGATCACCCCGAACAGCCGGTCAACCTCGGCCCGGTCGAGGCTGGCAGTGGGTTCGTCGAGCACGAGAACCTTGCCGGACAACTCGACGGCGCGGGCGATGGCCACGATCTGCTGGACGGCGACGGAATAGCTGCCCAGTTCGGCGCGGACGTCGATGGCGTCCAGTCCGTAGGTGGCCAGCACCTTTCGCGCACCGTCGTTCATCGCGCGGCGGTCCAGAAGCCCCCAGCGCATTGGTTGGTGACCGAGAAACAGGTTTTCGGCGATGGAAAGATTGGGCACCAGGTTCACTTCCTGATAAACGGTGCCGATCCCGTGCTCTTGCGCCTCAAGCGGATCGTGGAAGCGCATCTTCTGGCCGTCGAGCAGCACGTCGCCGGAATTGGGCTGATAGGCGCCGGTCAGGATCTTGATCAGGGTCGACTTGCCTGCGCCATTCTCGCCCAGCAGCGCATGGACCTCGCCAGGCCAGAGGTCGAAATCGACGCCAGCCAGCGCCTGGTTCTGGCCGAATGTCTTGCCGAGTTGCCGCCCCTGCAGCACCGGTACGCCCGCGCGATCCATCGGATTTCCTCCCCAATGCGCCCGATGAAAGACCCCGCCACGGCGGCAAGGCAAGCGAATTGCGCCGGCTGGTCACTGGACCAACCGGCGCGTCAGACCAAGGGCTCAGTAGCCAAGGCTCTTGCGGCGGGCTGCTTCGCCGGCCGGGTCGTCAGCCTGAGTGTAGAGTTTGGACTGGGTGATGATGAACTTCGGCGGCATGGTGCCGTCCTTGAGGAAGGCTGCCAGTGCGTCAAGGGCCGGTCCCGCCATGTCGGGCGTCAGTTCCACGGTGGCATTGGCGTCGCCTGCGGCCATCGCGGTGAAGAGATCAGGCACCGAGTCGATCGAGACGGTCAGGATGTCATGGCCCGGCTTCAATCCAGCATCTTTCATCGCCTGGATCGCACCCACCATCATGTCGTCGTTATGCGCATAGACCGCACAGAGGTCTTTGCCGCCATTTTCGGCTTTGATGAAGCCTTCCATGACTTCCTTGCCCTTCGAACGGGTGAAGTCGCCGGTCTGGCTGCGCGTGACCTTGATGTTGGCGGTCTTGGCAACCTCGTCGTCGAAGCCCTTCTTGCGGTTGATCGCGGGCGAGGAGCCGACGGTGCCTTCGATCTCGACCACGGTGCAGGGCTTGTCGCCCACGGTCTTGATCAGCCAGTCGGCCGCCACCGCGCCCTCGTGCACCTGGTCAGAGGCGACCGAAGTCAGGTAGAGGTCCTGGCTGGCGTCGATGCCGCGGTCGAGCAGGATGACCGGGATCTTGGCGTCCTTGGCTTCACCCAGAACCTCGTCCCAGCCGGTCGCGACGACGGGCGCCAGAAGGATCGCGTTGACACCCTGGGCGATGAAGCCCCGGATCGCCTTGATCTGGTTTTCCTGCTTTTGCTGGGCATCGGCAAACTTCAGGTCGACACCGCGCTTTTCCGCCTCTTGTTTGGTGACCGAGGTTTCTGCGGCGCGCCAACCCGATTCCGAGCCGATCTGCGAGAAGCCGACGACGAGGCCGCCCGCAAGAGCCGTCGTGGACATCAGGGCAATCGTACCCGCGGCCAGCGCGAGCTTTTTGAGAATGTTCATGGTTCCTCCCTCTTTGTTATCGCGGTGTCTCTTGCACCCTCGATGCCTAGAGACTAGCAAAAGTAATACTATATGCAAATCCTCTTATTTCCATGATTGCCTTGTCGAGCGTGGCATGGATGAAACGACGATAATTCCATTTTATCAGTCTGTTGCCTTAGACTCTTCAACCAGAACATGAAGGCGGCCCGACGCTGCGTTGCGGCGGGAATTTCCGCCGCAGGTGCATAAATAGGTCAAGAGACCTGATAGATTCGAAGCCCTTTCCACCTGCCGCTCCCGGCCTTGATAAGGGGATGTCAGACCGTTGCGAGCCCGTCCCGGTCGCTTCCGGGCAGACGTTCGGGCTGCAAGACGGCAGCGCCACTCGGCCGGCGACGGTCGGCCAGGTCATCAAGCCCACTTCAGATGAAGTCCGAAACATCGAGCGCCGCCAGACTAACCGGATGGTCAAGCAGGATGACGGGGTCGGCCTTGAAGGTGGCTTCCGACAGTGATCCGCCTGTAACAGGCGGTTTCAACCGGTCGTCGCAACGGCCAGATCGAACTTGTCGCCCGCCGCAAGGGTGAAGTTGCCGGAACGCTGCGTCCAGACCAACGCGACCTGGTCCGCATGGGTTGGCCCTGACCATCAGGGCAGTAGCGATGGCGCAAGAAGGCATCCACATTGGTTGCATCCACAAAGGGAGCAATGATGATGGCCCAAACTGCAACAGCAACCACACTGCAATCCTTGTCGAACGATCTGGCGGCAATGGTGGCTTCGGCATCCCGCAGCATTGTCGGGGTCCATGGACCGCGAAGCCGGACCAGCGGCTTTGCCTGGCGGCCCGGCCTTGTTGTCACCTGCGAAGAATCGCTTTCCGAGGAAGGGCCATACGAGCTGGTACTTTCCGGCGGAGAGACGGTTGCCGCAACTCTGGCGGGCCATGATCCGACGACGGACGTCGCTGTGCTGCGATACGATGCTGGCAATATCGCTGCGTCGACCCTTGTGACCTCGACCCCAGCCACAGGCGCGCTGATGATTGCTGTCGGCTCGTTTGAGGGCACGCCAAGTTCGTATCTTGGCATGGTGGCGCATGTTTCGGGGCCGTGGCGGTCGATGCGCGGCGGCGAGATCGACGCGCGCATTGATCTTGATCTGCGCCTTGGCAAAAGCGCCGAGGGGGGACTGGCGCTTGACGCGTCCGGCCAGGCCTTCGGGATGGTCGTGTTCGGCCCGCGCCAACGCGCCCTCGTGATACCTGCCGCAACGATCAACCGGGTCGCCCAAAGGCTCGCCCAGCACGGCCGTATCGCGCAGGGCTATCTGGGCCTTGGTTTGTTGCCGGTAAAGGTTGAAGGCGAGGATGTCACTGGCAACATCGTCACGTCGGTCGATCCCAAGGGACCGGGGGCCACGGCTGGCCTGCATCAGGGCGATATTCTGTTGCGTTGGAACGACCAGCCGATGCTTCCGATCCACCAGCTGCTGCGCGACCTTGGACCTGCGAGCATTGGGAATGTTGTCGCGCTGACCGTGAAACGCGCCGATGCAATTCACATATTCTCTCTGACGATTGGTGAAAGGCCCCTCGCTTGAACAACCATGACACGCTTGATTGGGGCGGGATCAGGGTACGGTTGCAAATCGCAGATATCGGCATTGCCGACAGGCTGACGCAACTGCTGTCTGGCGTGCCCGGGATCAGGCTGGTCGGGGAAGATCAGGCGGCTGATGTCGCGCTGATCGTGCCGCCATCTGCGCATGTAGCCGTTGAAAAGGGCGATGAGGACCTGCTGACAACGCGGGAGCGTGAGGTGCTGGGCCTGCTGGCGGAGGGCGCCTCAAACAAGCTTGTTGCGCGGCGGCTGGGCATTTCGGTCCATACCGCCAAGTTTCACGTGCGGTCATTGACCGACAAGCTTGATGCAACCGGACGAACCGACGCAGTCGCGCACGCTGCACGTCTTGGCGTCATCCACCTGTGAGCCCAAGGTCGCAACGAGTGTGACGATATGGCCAGCAAGATGGCCACTGCCCAGCCAGTTGCGATGGCACGACGATGCCAATCAAACGGATCTTGCCGCTGCCGGGGCGAGGCAGGACCAGAATTCGATCGGCGAACAACTTCGCCTCGCCAAGGTCAACCGACCAGCCTCTCGGCCACAGTTCGTTGCATGGCGACATCGCCCGGGGCGACGGCAACGGACTTCAAGACGGCAAAGACCGTGTTGCCGACCTTCAGGGCAAGGTTTGTGGCTGACCTGCGGGTGACGCGGGCCAGAAGCAGATCTTCGCCGACGCGCAGTTGGACGATGGCCCCCGGTCCCTCGCCCAGGCGAAGCGCCGTGATGGTCCCGGGCAGAATGTTCAGTGCCGAAATCCCCTCCGGGCGGCTGAGCGCCAGAATGACATCCTGTGCCGCGATCCGCACGCGAACCTGGCTGCCGTGGGCCGCGTTGATCCGGGGCAGCCAAAGGGGACCGGCAGAGGTCAGCAATTCGGTCAGGCCATCGTCATTTTGGGCGACGACCCTGGCGGTGATGACCGAACCCGCGTCGCGCAGCCCCACTGCTGTGACGGCACCGGGATCGGAAAATACCTCGGCCACCGTTCCACTGCGCAGGATGCGGCCGGCCTCAAGCAGAACGACCGACCCGGCAAGGCGGGTGATTTCCGAGACGGAGTGGCTGACATAAAGGATCGGAATGGGCGTGCTGTCGCGCAACTGTTCGATATACGGCAGGATTTCCGCCTTGCGGGCGTCATCCAAGGCGGCGAGGGGTTCATCCATCAACAGGATTTGCGGATTGGCCAAGAGGGCGCGGCCGATGGCTACGCGCTGACGTTCGCCGCCGGAAAGGGTGGCAGGACGGCGGTTGAGCAGGGGGACAATGTCCAGCATGGCCACCACGCGGTCAAAGGAGACGCCGGGCTCTTTCGGGGCGAACCAGCGGCCATAAAGCAGGTTCTGCTGCACGTTCAGATGGGGAAAAAGACGGTCATCCTGAAATACGCAGCCGATCCGGCGACGCGCTGGCGGCAGGGTGATGCCAAGACCCGTGTCCAGCAGGACCTGCGCCCCGCTGGTGATGCGTCCTTTATCCACGCGAAGCAGGCCCGCCACCGCATTGATAATGGTGGACTTTCCAGAACCCGACGGGCCAAACAGCGCGGTCACCCCAGCCTGCGCCTCAAAGGCCAGATCGAGGGTGAAGCCGGGAAAACGGTGGAACAGTTGAACCGATACCGTCATGATCCCGAGACCCTGCGCGCCACGGCTTTGCTGACCCATTCGGACAGGATCAGCGCCGACATGGCGACAAAGATCGACACCAAGACCAGTCGGAACGCCTGCGGATCGCCGCCCGGCACCTGCAGAAAGGAGTAGATGGCAGAGGGTAACGTCTGGGTCTGGCCGGGGATGTTCGACACGAAAGTGATGGTGGCGCCAAACTCTCCCATCGCCTTGGCAAAGGCCAGCACCGCGCCTGCGATAATTCCGGGCAGGATCAGCGGCAGGGAAACGGTCAGGAAAACCCAGATCGGCGAAGCCCCGAGCGTGCTTGCAGCCTGTTCCAGCTTGGGGTCCACCGCCTCGATCGACAGGCGGATGGCGCGGACCATCAGGGGAAAAGCCATGACAGCGGCGGCAAGGACGGCTCCGGTCCATTTGAACGCCAGAACGATGCCGATCATGTCGAGGTATTGGCCGACGAACCCTTTGCGCCCAAAAGTCAGCAAAAGAAGATAGCCGGTGGCGACCGGCGGCAGGATCAGGGGCAGATGGACCAGGCCGTTCAGGATTTGCTTGCCCCAGAACTCGCGCCGGGCCAAGGCATGCGCCACCAGAATGCCCAAAGGCAGACTTAACCCGGTTGCCCACAGCGAAACGCGCAGCGACAAGGCCACTGCGCGCCATTCATCAGGGGAAAACCAATCGGGCATCCGGGTCCTTATTTCAGGACGATGAAGCCCTGCGCGGTGAAGATGGCTCTCGCGGCGTCGGTGGACAGGTCATCAAGGAATGCCTGCGCCTCGGGCGCGGTGCTGGTGGTCGTGACGGCGGCAGGATATATGATTGGTTTGTGGCTGTCTTCCGGGAAGGTCCCGACCACCGCCACTTTGTCATCAGAAATCGCATCCGAGGCATAGACGATGCCATAAGCCGCCTCGCCGGCGTCCACCAGCTTCAGCGCCGCACGAACGTTGTCGGCCTGGGCAACCTTGGGTTCAACGGCATCCCATGCCCCAAGGTTGGTCAGCGCCTCCTTGCCATATTGGCCAGCCGGAACCGAGTCCACCAGACCCATCGCCAGCT